>CAZWMF010000308.1:0-4641 GCA_964634535.1 uncultured Opitutaceae bacterium
CTCGCGCAGGGCGATGTCTTCGGGCGAAAGCTTTTCGAGCGATTCGACGAGGGGGCGATTCCCGCGCTTGAGCTGCTTGACGCGGCGCGAGACCACGTTGATCAGAACGTTCGGGTCGGCGATCTTGGCCAGGGCTTGTTTGATATAATCGTCTCTCATGCGGCGGAAAAACAAACATCCTCAAAAACGAGGGATACCGGGTCAAGGGTTATCTAGGCCGGGACCGGGCGGGGTTGAAATAAAATGTGCCTTACCGGGGCAAGCTTCGCAATGCCCAGACGGCCGGCAAAGCCGCTTAAATGTGATCCTCGGCAAGCCGGCAGGCCGCCGCGCCGTAGCCGTCAGGCGGAGGCGGGCAATCGATGAGCAGCTACGCAACGCCCCGGTAAGGCACATTTTATTTCAACCCCGCCCGGTCCCGGAACGATGCCGATGAGTTTGAAAACAATCCAAACCGCTTCCTGACGACAGACGGCTACCGGTTGGAAGGTCACTCCGTAGCTTTGCGAGGCACTTTGCCTTGTCGCCGTGGGCCGGGGAGGTATTGGTGGGCGCATGCTCATTGCGTGGACCACCGTTGGAGCGAGGGAGGCGGCGGAGGGGTTGGCGGCGGGGGCGGTCGACGGGGGGCTCGCGGCGTGCGTGCAGATTGAGGCCGTCCTGTCCCATTACCGGTGGGAGGGCAAGACCGAGCGGGCGGAGGAATGGCGCCTCACGTTCAAGGTTTTGGAGGGCCGGGAGGCGGAGCTCGAGCGCTTCGTTCTGGGGCGCCATCCCTATGAAATTCCCGAGTGGATCGTCGTCCAAGCCGATCGGGTGTCGGAAAAGTACTTGTCTTGGGCCCGGGCGGTCTGTACCAAGTCGAACCTTTAATCCCTAAATTTCCGCCATGTCCCAGCACAAGAGTCTACAAGGAGCAAACGGTATCGTCCGCAAGCGCAACGTGTTAAAGCGCTTTGAGCGCGTCGAAATCCTCCGCAAGCGCGGCCAATGGAAGGCCGGCGACCGCGTTCAGGGGCTGCGCAAGACCAAGCCGGACGTTTGAGTTTGTTGCACCAACTCCTGGCCTGGTCTGCCGAATTCAAGACTTGGTACCTGGGGTCGCTGGAAACCGGAGGATACCCTCTGGTCCTGATCCTGATGGCCATGGAGAGTTCGATCGTGCCGATTCCGGCCGAAGCGGTCGTGCCGCAGGCGGCCTATCTGGCGTCCATCCACCCGGCGGGTCGGATGCACCCGGTCGGGGTCCTGATCGCCGCCACGCTGGGCTCCTGGATCGGTGCGACGGTGATGTACTGGGCGTCCCGCTGGGCCGGGCGTCCGCTCGTGCTGCGCTTCGGACGCCTCGTGCTCATTCCGCCGAGCCGGATCGAACAGGCCGAGCGCTGGTCGGCCCGCTTCGGGCATATCGGCGTGTTCATTTCCCGGCTGCTTCCGGTGATGCGCCATCTCATCGGCATCCCCTCCGGAATCCTGCGGCTCAATTTCCTAAAATATTCGGCCTACACCCTGGCCGGCTCGCTGATCTGGTGCGCCGTCCTGACCGGCGTCGGCGTCTACGCCGGCAACAATCCCGAACTGCTGCGCGGCGACCTGCGCACGCTGACCCTCGGGATCGCGGCGGCGGCCCTCGTTTTGGGCAGCCTCTATTATTTTCTTGTGCACCGGCCGACGCGGGTCGCCGAGGCGGTCAAACACTGAGGCGGCCGCCGGACCGGTCGGACCGTTAGGACCGGCCGAGGGTCGGCGACGCTTCTCCGGTCCAGCGGCTTACCCGGCGCAGCCGTTCCGCCGGCCGGATGAGCGATCGCGCCGGGGCTCATCCGGCCGCGCGTGCCGATCGGGCTCCCGAAAATGACATGCTTTTTGCGAGCCGGTCCCCTAGCCTCGCCCCATGACCGCCCCAATCCACGTTGCCGCGGAAGTGGCCGCGGCCCTCCGCGACCGACGCCCGGTGGTGGCCTTGGAATCGACCGTGATCACCCACGGTTTGCCCGCGCCCGACAACGTCGCCACCGCGCTCGCGATGGAGGAGCACATCCGTGCCCACGGCGCCGTCCCCGCCACGATCGCGATTCTGCACGGAATGCCCACGATCGGGATCGGCGCCGATGAGATTCGGCGTCTCGGCGGCCTCTCCCGCGCCCAGGTCCGCAAGTGCAGCCGGCGCGACCTGCCGATCGCCGCGGCCCGGGGTGAAGATGCGTCGACGACCGTGGCCGCGACGATGATCCTGGCCCACTTGGCGGGGGTGCGCGTCTTCGCCACCGGCGGCATCGGCGGCGTGCACCGCGGCCAGCCCGCGGACGTGTCGGCCGACCTTATCGAATTGGGCCGCACGCCGGTCGCCGTGGTCTGCTCGGGCCCCAAGGCGATTCTCGATGTGCCGCTCACTCTCGAGGTGCTCGAGACCCAGGGGGTGCCCATCTTGGGTTTGGGCACGGACGAATTGCCCGGCTTCTATACCCGCTCGACCGGCTGGCCGGTGGATGTGGCAGTCGCCACCCCGGCCGAGGCCGCGGCCATCGTCGCCGCCGCCCAGCTTCTGGGCGGACGCCAAGGGGTGCTCGTGGTGGTGCCGCCGCCCGCGGTCGCGGCCCTCGAACCGACGGTAGTGGAAACGGCCATTGCCCGGGCCATCGCCGAGGCGGAAGCCCAAGGCGTCCGGGGCAAGGCCCTGACCCCGTTTCTCTTGGAGCGGCTCGCCGCGTTGACCGGCGGCGCCACGCAGCGGACCAATATCGCATTGCTGACGAACAACGCGGGCCGGGCGGCCGATCTGGCCGTGGCCCTGGCGTTGCTGGGCTGATCCCGACCAACCCACCGTCCGCGGTCGACCACCGGCACCTGTCCGCGGCCGTCCGCGGTGTCACAGCAGGTTGTACTCGCAAATCCGTGCGGTTGGTTCGCACACCGCGTCCCAGCCCCCCTCCTGTTCCGCGGCTTGCCGCAATCGCTCGCAAAACGGTGCTTTCATCCGAAAATTGCCGTTATAACTGATGCCGTGCAGGTGGAGCCACTGCCCGTCCACGAGGCTCGTCGAACGAATCTCATCGGTACCCGGAATTCTCAAGGTCACCGGCACACTGCCGGCCAGCCGTAGACTGCGGGGATCATGGCGGCGATAGAGTTCCGACCACAGCCGGCCCCCGGTATCGAGTCCCATGGAAAAATCGTAAAGGAAATTTAGCGGCCGGCCGCCAAGCGCGGCAAAATCGAATAGACAATAACCGGCCCATAGCTGCCAGGCCCCGGCGATGCGACCGGGCGCGGCCAAGCCGTAAAAGGGCTGCTCGCCCAACGTTCGTGCGAGTTCCACGGGCCGCACCGGTATCAGGTCGTGATCGACGAAGGCAAACCGACGGGGTCGCAAAGCGCGGAAAATCCGATGGTAGACCCAGGTCATGGCCATGCCGTGGGAGCGATTGGCGTGCCGCGTGGGATTGGGCGGCAGTTCCAAATAGGCGGTGCCGTGTTTTTGGCACACCGCCGCAATAGCCTTCCGGTCTGGATTCTGTCGCGAGTTGTCGAACACGAGCGGGCTTGCATCCGCCAGGTTGCGCGCGGCCATGGCCAGCAGCCAGTCGAGCGCCCAGGGCTGACCAAATGCGATGATCGCGACAACGTTTCCGCCGGCCAGCATCCGATTTGCCTCCAGAAACCGATCGAGTTGCTCGGGGTTGAAAGCGAGCCGATAAATACCCTGGATCGCGTCGTTGCGCCACTGCGTGGCCGCGTCCCGGACCGGCCCCAGGCGAATCCAATCTCGGATCGAATAATGCTTGAGCGGCCTCATGGCGCTGCCCCGGCCTAAGCGTCGATTCAGGCTGGCCGTTCGCCGCCAGTTTCGCTCTCAAATCCCGTCGGACGACACCCGGGCAGTCGGTCGGAAAAATCCCAGGACACGCGCATCGTCGAGCCTACCCGGCAATCCGGCGTTGGTCCTCCGTTCGAATCGGGCGCAACTCCGACGACATTCATTTGGTTCGGATTGGAATCGACTGAGAACTGACGCAACCGACCGAGTTCCGTTTCACCCGTTCTGGCCTGAAATTGACGCAGCGCCGATACACCCCAATTCCGAGACCGGTGGATACGTACAAACACTCATAAGTCGGTCATTATCAATTACCGAAGCGTCGGAAAGGCTTACAGTGCCGAATTCGTTTCAGACGTTTTTCATCCTCAGCATTTTACGAGAACCGGGGGAAATAGGCTCCGATAGGAAACCCGACGTTTCCAGTTCAAGGAGCGTCATCCCTAATGGACTACGTAGTCACCGCGCTTACATAAAATATTATATATAAATATTTTACGTTTTTGTGTTCGGGATCAAAAACCCTTGGCCTTTGTCCTGCTATTCAAAGCATTAATCGAATGACCGCCTATTCAAAATTCGTTTCACTGGGTTGTGCGGCATGGGCCGCGATTGTGGTTTGTGCGTCCGCACAGGCCGATAACACGGTCGTCTTGGAGACCGGCCCGGGATATGCGTCCGGGTTGAACCAGGGGGTCGCCCCGTATCAAGCGGGCGACGGTGGAGAATTCACCGCGCTCTCTCCCACCCTCGGCGTGCCCGCCGGTTACAATCTCAGCGCAGTCGTGACGCTGCCCAGTTCCGCCGCCTATCTCGGGGCGAAC
>CAZWMF010000308.1:4651-5261 GCA_964634535.1 uncultured Opitutaceae bacterium
GGCATTGAGACCTTCTGCGTCGAGGACGAAACTTACTTCTGGTCGGGCGTCGCCTACGACTATTCGATTTCGCCGTTCATCCAGGTTTCCAATGGCGGAGCCTTCACCAACGGCGTACCGTTCACGAATGTCCCCTTGTCCGTCGGCGTCGCCTGGCTCTATCAGCAGTTCGCGACCGGCGCCTTGAGCGGCTACAACTACGCCAACCCGGCCGATCGCTTGGTTAACGCAGGCCAACTGCAGGCCGCGATCTGGGAGTTGCAAGGACCCTCCGCCGATCCCGACCAAACCTCGGTCGACCTGACCAATCCGTTCGTCAGCCTGGCCGTGGCCCACTTTGGCGGCGCGGTCGGCAATGCGACCGCCGCGGAAGCCGCCAATGAGTTCAGCGTGAGCGTTCTGGATCTGTACAGCACCGACGGCGACGGTCAGATCAACGGCGTCTATCAAGACCAGCTGATTTACACGAACAATCCGGTGCCGGACGCCGCTTCGAGCGCGGCGTTACTTGCCCTGGCTCTTTTGGCGATCGGGCTCAATCCGCGGAAACAGCGGATTTAGGAACCAGCAAATCCCTATAACTTGGTCCGATAGCCACGGGCGGCTCGTC
>CAZWMF010000309.1:0-5252 GCA_964634535.1 uncultured Opitutaceae bacterium
CAGGCGAGGCGGCGAGGAAGCGGCTGCGCTTCGGGCCGCCGGCGTTCCCTTTGAAATCGTGCCGGGCGTGACCGCCGCCTTGGGTGCCGCCGCCTATGCCGGCATCCCGCTGACCCACCGTCATCAGAGTTCGGCCGTGATCTTTCTCACCGGCCACGAGGATCCGGACAAGCCCGGGGCGGGCGTGCCCTGGGAGGACTACGGCCGGCTGTCGGCCACCCTCTGCGTTTACATGGGCCTGCGCAATCTGGGCACGATCACTGACCGCCTTCAGGCCGGGGGTTTGCCTCCCGACACGCCGGCCGCCTTGATCCACGCGGCCACCACGGCCGAACACCGCGTGTTGCGGGCGACGGTTTCGGAATTGGCGGATCGGGCGGTGGCCGAACAGTTTGTCTCGCCGGCCCTGGCGATCATCGGCCCGGTGGCCGCGTTTGCCGACACCCTGGCCTGGTTTGAGCCGGGTCTCGCGGCGGCCTGCCCGCGATGACCGTTGCCCTGATCGACAATGGCTCGCTCGAACCGGCCGCCCATCGCCAGCTTCGAGACTGCGCGCGCGATCTCGGTGCGCGCATGGGCGTCGCGGTCGCGGCGGTCTCCTGGAAGCACAGCGATCGGATCGCTGCGGCGCACCTGCATCCGCCGGCCTGGACCCTGGAGCCGTGGTTCCGGCGCCGCTACGCGGACGGCGAGCGCGAGTTTGTGTTCGTTCCGTACTTTGTGAGCCCGCAGGGCGCCATCGGCTCGGCCTTGCGGTCCGACCTGGCTCGCCTGACCGAGGAGCTGGGCCCGGCGCAAATCCGGTTCACGACCGGCTTCGCCGAAGCCGGCGTCCTGCCGCGGATCGTCGCCCATCGGGTCCGGGAATGCCTGATCGAACACCGCCTGGTCCGTCCCGCGGTCGTGGTGGTCGACCACGGTGGTCCGTCGCGGGCTTCGGTCCAATTGCGCGACGCGATCGCCGCCGCGGTCGCCGCGGATCTGGGCGCGGAGGCCGCGCCGGTCGGCGCCGCCTCGATGGAAGCGCCGGATGGCCCGGAGGGCGCCGTCAGTCTTCCGCGCTTCCGCGACCAACTGGCCGCACGGGGCTTTGCCGGCCGACCCGTGGTGGCCGCGCCCCTTTTCCTCGCGCCCGGTCGCCATGCCGGCCCCTCCGGCGATCTCCGGCAAATCGCGCAGGCGGCCGAACAGGAATCGGCCGGCCTATCCGTGCATTTCACCGGATTGGTCGGCACCCACCCGCTCGCGGCCGAAACCCTCGCGCGCGGCCTGGAGTGCTGCCTCGCGTCCTCATCCTCATGAACCCATCCCCGGGAGATCCCGAGCGTCCGCTGCACAAGAACGAGCAACTCAAAGCCGAAAGCCATTTTCTCCGGGGTGCCATCCGCCGCGACTTGGCGGATCCGACGACCGGGGCGGTCACCGACGAGAGTTCGCAAGTGCTGAAGTTTCATGGCGTCTATCTCCAGGACGAGCGCGATCTTCGGCCGCTCCGCCGCAAGGAGGGCAAGGAGAAGGCCTTCATCTTCATGGCGCGCTTGCGCCTGCCGGGCGGAATCTGCTCGCCCGCCCAATGGCTGGCCCTCGACGCCCTGGCCGAACGCTACGGCAACGGCACGCTCAAACTCACCAATCGACAGACGTTCCAGCTTCACGGCGTGCTCAAGGCCAATCTGCGGCCCGCCCTGCGGGACCTGCACCGGGTGCTGCTGAATACCGTCGCGGCCTGCGGCGACATCAACCGCAACGTGATGTGCCATCCCGATCCGGACTCGACCGGCCTCCAGGCGGAAGTCTGGCGGACGGCCAAGGCGGTCAACGACCATCTGCTGCCGCGCACCCGGGCCTACTACGAGCTGTTCATCGACGACGAGCCGGTCGCCGGCAGCCCGCCCGAGGACGAACCGATTTACGGCCGCACGTACCTGCCGCGCAAATTCAAGATCGTGTTCGCCATCCCGCCGAGCAACGACGTCGACGTGTTCGCCCACGATCTGGGATTCATCGCGATCGCGGATGAGCGGGGCCGACTCACCGGCTTCGATGTGACCGTGGGCGGCGGCATGAGCCTGACCCACGGCCAGGTCGACACGTTTCCCCGGCTGGCCGATGTACTCGGATTTTGCCGGCCGGACCAGGTCGTGGATGTCGCCGAAAAGATCGTCACGGTCCAGCGCGACTACGGCGACCGCACCGACCGCAAACACGCCCGGCTGAAGTACACGATCGCGAATCGGGGACTGCCTTGGTTTCGCGCCGAGCTCGAGCGGCGCCTGGGCTTCGCATTGGCCGCCCCGCGCCGATTCGAGTTCACCCACACCGGGGACCGGCTGGGGTGGTCGGACGCAACCGCCGGCACGGCCCACTACACGCTCTTCATCGAGAACGGCCGGGTGAAGGATCGGCCGGACTATGCGTTGAAGACGGCGCTGCGGGAAATCGCCCAGATCCACCCGGGAGACTTCCGGCTGACCCCCAACCAGCATCTCATCATCGCGGGAATTCCCGACGCCGAACGGCCGCGCTTCGAGGAACTGCTGACGGCGCACCGCCTGGCCGGAGCCAATCGGGCGACGGGTCTGCGCCTGAATTCCATGGCCTGCGTCGCCCTGCCGACCTGTGGATTGGCGCTGGCCGAAAGCGAACGCTACCTGCCCGACCTCGTCACCGCGCTCGACGCCGAAGTGGAGGCCGCCGGCCTGCGCGACGACGCCATCGTGATCCGCATGACCGGATGTCCGAACGGCTGCGGCCGGCCGTTCCTCGCGGAGATCGGCATCGTGGGCCGCGCCCCGGGAAAATATCACGTCTATCTGGGCGCCGCCTTCAATGGCAGCCGGCTCAACGCGCTCTACCGACCGAACGTGCCGGCGGCCGAATTGGTTCCGCTGCTCCGACCCCTCCTGCGCCGCTACGCGCTCGAGCGGGATCCGGGGGAACGGTTCGGAGACTTTGCGATCCGCGTCGGGTGCGTGACGCCGACCGGCGCGCCGGAGGACTTCCACGAGCCGAAGCCAACTCCGGGCCCAACGCCTGCAGCCATCGCTCAATCCGGCGAATTCGGCCCCGGCTCCCCGGCGCGGGCCCCCTGAGCCGGCCGGTGCGGCCCGACTCGATCGATCGGCCGACGGCGTCGAGTCCGGGCAAAAAACAGGCGGGCCGCCTACCCCTAAGCGGCCCGCCACTTGCTTTCTTGCTTACCCCAAAATCTTCTTCGCTAAGCGAAGAAGTCTAGCACCCAGAGAGACGCAACCAACGGGGAAAAGTTCGACCGGACTGACGGGTCATGCATTAAGCATTATAAGATAATATCTTACACCTAATTATTGGCTGGATTGATCCGAGTCGGTTTGGGCGCGGTCCACAGCCGCAGGATCAGCTCAGCCAGGTTTCTCATGCTCACCCGGCCCATTCCCTCGCGGGACGCCGCCTCCCGCAGGACCGGCACGACCGCCGATCGTTCGACATTGTACCGCCAGAGTTCGCGGTCGAGCCGGGCCGCGGCCTCCGCCGGATCGGCCGCCTCCGCCGACATACTTTGAACTTTGCGCATCCAATACTGTCTTTCTTCCGCTTGGGCTTGGATGTAATCGAAGAGGCGTTGCTCCGCTCGGTTCAGGCTCATCCCGGCTAAGCGTTGATTCCTCGCTCAGAAAATGCTAGGTCATTCTCGGTCCTTTTATCCTTCCCGCTTCAACCCCCCTGATTTATGTGGCAAAAACTTAAAGAACAGATTCCGGCAATTCTGCTGACGGTGTTGCTCGTGGCGGGCGCGGCCTACTGGATCCACTACCAGACGGTCGAGGAAATGAATCAGAAGGAGAACTCGGATCTGCAGCCGCTCAAAGAGCAGAACGACGTCCTCAAGGCGGAGACCGAGGAGAATCGCCAGCAGCTCGCCGTCCTCAACCAGACGCTCAAGGACGCGATTTCCAAACGGGAAGCCGACGTATTCCGCACCGACGCCGAATTGCAGAAGCTGAACGCCCAGCGGATGGATTCCCTGGCCGAAGCGATCGCGAAGAAAGTGCAGCCCTACAATCCGCTGCCGAAGAGTCCGGAGGAAGCCGAGCGCATGCAGAACGAGCAGGTGGACAAGGTTTCGGCGCGCATGGCAACGCGCATCCAGCCCATCCTGGCCCAGATGGCGAGCGACCAGCACCTCACCCGCGACTCGATCATCCAATACAGTCAGCGGATTTCCGACCAAGTTGGCGGCGTGCTCTCCACGGAAATTCAGAAGAACCAGAAGCTGAACAACAATCTGCAGGAAACCCAGGAGGTCGCGCAGGAGTCGCTCGCCCTCTCCCACGAGATCACCGCCCTCTACCTCAGTTCGTTCAAGGACCAGGGCCTGATCACCCGCCTGCTCACCTTGCCGGCCAACGTCGTCAAGGACGCGGCCAGCATGAGCATCGTCAACAGTTCCGACCGCAAGAAGATCGAACAGGACCTCGTCAATCGGATGACCCTGATCGAACAGCGCCTGCAGCAGATCCAGGCGCAAAATCCCGAAGCAAAGACCCTGGCGAAGTGATCCCGGCGGGGCCGGCCCGCCGGCTACTCCGGATAGATCCAAAACCGCCGGCTCTGCTCGGCATAGACGCGGTCGTCGGCCCACCAGCGACGCAGATAAGCGGCGATGTCGGTCCGGGCGCCGCGGCCGGCCAGGTCGCGAATCAGGGCGGCCGAGCCCATTTCGTGCAGAAACGTCGTGAGTTCATCCTTCTTCGCGTAGGCGTATGGATTGCGCGGCTCCCACTGGCAGGCCAGCTTCATCAGATAGAAGCTAAGCTCGGTCGGCCGCCACTCGTCCCAATCGGTCACCTCGATATACAGGACTCCCCCCGGCTTGCCGGTGCGCGGGTTGGGCACGCTGATCTCGCGGTAATTGAGCCCGGGTAGCCGCAGCGCCCGCAGCTCCCGCGCGACCACCTCCGGCTTGATCTCCGCATTGGAAATGCCGCGAAACCAATATTGATTGTCGGCGCCGTGGCGGAAGTGGGTGATTTCGCAACCCAGGCCGGTCATGGCGAAGCCGACCACCGCCTGAAAATCGGGAATGGCCGGCGAGGTGGACCGCCAGGGCAGCCCCGTTTCGGGCCAGCGCATCGCGCGCCGCCAACCCACCATCGGCACCACCGTGAGCCGGCCGCGCTGCAGTTGTTCGGGCGTGACGCGGAGCAGCCCCGGGGTGCCCTTGGCCAGGCGCGCCAATTCGCCCATGGTCAGCCCATGGACGTAGGGCACGG
>CAZWMF010000310.1:0-5245 GCA_964634535.1 uncultured Opitutaceae bacterium
TGGGCCAGCGCCTGATAGGCGGCATTGAGCCGCGCTGTGTTGCGGTGGCGGCGGGCGGCCGACCACCAGATGACGCGCTCGACCACGATGCCCAGGGTCACGAGCGACAGCGCCAGGAGCGGCCACATCAGAACGCCGCCGTGCAGGAAGGTGTCGACCAGCAAGTTGGCAAGCGGAGCACGGAGGGACAGGTCAGCGAGAAGCGTATTCATAAGGGATGGCAAAGAATCCGGCGGGTCCGGTCCAGCGGCTGCGGCGGACCCGTTCGAGCGCGTGTTCGTCGATCGAAGGATGGCCCGAACTGTTCCGAATGCGGACGGCGTAGATGTCGCCGGTCGCCGTGGTCTTGAATTCGATGACGACGTCGCCGGAAAGGTGCCGGCGATGCGCTTCAGGCGGGTACGGCAGCTGCGGAGAAAGCAACTGGCCTTTGGCGCCCGGGGTCTCCAGGGCGATCGGTTGGTCCGGAATGGCCGCGACGGCGCCCGCGGCCTCGCCGATCGAGTTGACGATCCGGACCGGGCCGGTCGCCAGGACCGCGAAGTCGACCTTCGCGGTGGCCGGAATGGCCGCGATGACCGGTTGGGCTCCGATATCCGGCAAGTCGGTCGGAGGAGGCGGAGCCTGGCGGAGGATTTGCGGAAGGGCCTTAGGCGGCGGCGGGGCCTCCAATTGGACATTCTCGTAGACCTTGGCCGGCGCTGGAGTTGCCGGACGTGCTTTGATCCGCGGTATATCCGCCGGCAGACCGTGCCCAAGAAAACCGACGATGAGGAGATGAAGAAAGGCCGAGGTGGTAAGTACCGCGGTCATGAGGCGCCTCGGGCTGGCGTCGTTTGCCCGGGACGACACGATGGGCGTCGCGATTCCACCACGCTGAACCGCAACGCCGGTTGTGCCACGGGTGGTGGGAGGGCGGGTTTCGACCAGAGAAGTCATTGGCGACGAGTGAATAGTTGGGCTGGAAGCGGTACCTGAGGCGGGCTGCGTACTGCTCCAGTGGACTGGTCGCCGAACTTTGCTTTGCGCGAGTGCCTGTGATGCGAAGCAGAGGATCGGTTGTCAAGGTGATTAAACTAATATAGTTTAAACTAGTTAATACATTAGTAATTGTATTATAACGATTTAAATAATAATCCCGAAACATGACTACGCGGGGATATTTTAACTCATAAAATATTATCAATAAATATTTTATGCGTCCTCTATTGCCGATCGATAGGCTCGGCGATTCGGCGCGCAAGATTTGCTTGGGAGCATGAGCACCGTGCTTTCCATCGGAACGTGACCGACGCCTGCGCACGGACGGAGAATGCCGGATGCGCCGAGGCCACGCTGCGCAGGTCGTTCTCGACCTTCTTGGCTGATCAATCTCTATGCATCCATCTACTTAAAACGCCCTGATTTTCATCGGGTTTCCGATCTGGTTGCTGCAGATCGTCGAGCGGCCGGCCCAAGAGATTTTAGCCTCGGGATTCGCTCTGCGTTGGCGTTTGAGCGAGCGCTGAAACTGGAGTCGACGCCCCACGGCTCGGTACCGGCTAAATGGTTCCGACGGGAGATTTTGAGCTTGGACAAATCTTTCGTTGGCCGCATCAGCCTACACTGAAACAATGGATAACCTGGACCCGTACGAACCGTCCTTTTGGGAGCGAACCAACGCAAGCCGGTGGGGTGCCTATCTTGCTTCCCATGAAGAGCGTATGCTCAAGGTGGCCGAGCAACTTTCCAAGAGGCCGGGTGCGCGCGTTCTCGACATCGGCTGCGGGGAGGGCCGGTGGAGCGGGCCATTGTTGCGGTCGGGTTGGCGGGCCACCTGTCTGGATATCGATCCGGTGGCGCTCGCCAAGTGCCAGGCGCGCAATCCCGGGGCCGAATGCATCCAGGTCGTGCCGGACGCGACGAGCCTGCCGGTGCCGGACGCGAGCGTGGATCTGATCATGAGCGTGGAAGTGCCGCGGATCTTGGACCAAGAGTGGTTTGTGGCCGAAGCCCGGCGGATCCTGCGCCCGGGCGGAATCATCGCGGGCGTGTTTTACAACCGCGATTCGGTGCGCGGGTTCTACCGGTATGCGGCGGATCGGGCGCGCCGCCAACGTTCGTTTTATTGGATCGGATTTCCGCAATGGCGGGCGCTGCTCCGCTCCGCGCACATCGACGTCGTCAAGGCGGAGGGACTCTGCTGGTTCCCGTTCAGCCGGATGAGCAATAGTCCGCTTATCCCCGCCTGCGCGAAGCTGGAGAAAGCCCTCGGACTAAGTCGTTTGACCCGCTTCAGCCCCTGGGTGTTGTTTGTCGCCCGATACGCGGGCGCGGCCAACATCTAGGAGCGGTGGCCTCGAAAACTCCGGCGAGCGGGAGCGCGGCCCGGCGGGGTGGAAAGCGGCGGGTGCTCAGAAATCGCATAGCGCCGCCAAGGCGCTCGCCGAGCCGTCGCGCTGCCAGCCATCCAGCTGAGCCTGGTCCTTGAGTTGCTGGCCGCGCGAGCGGGGCACCAGCGCATACGCGCCGGCGCATTCCGGCAGCGCCGTCATGTCGCCCCACAGCTTTTCAAATTGCGCCACCGGGAAAACGTCCTCCTGGCCATGGCCCCAGCGCTTCTTGACGTCCTTGAGGGTCACGTAGGTCGATAGGCGCGCCCCCAACCCGCGCACCGCGTCGGCCGTCTTGAGCGGATCGGCCAGGTCGGCGCGGGTGAGGCCAAAGAGCGTCAGCAGGCGATCGACGTCGATCCAACAGGTGTTGGTGTTGTAGTAGGACAGGGCGAATTCATCCGCTTCGCGCGGGAGCGCGAGCCCCTCGATGATGCGCAACCGGCCGTCGACGCGGGCCAAGCCTCCGCCGTGATCCTCGAGGCGGCGGCTCATCACCTCGAAGCCCAGCGTGGCTCCCGAGGCCTGAAACCAGCCCGTCAGCACCGGATCGAGGGTGACCCCCAGTGTGTCGATATTGTGCGCGACGAGGGTGCGCAATTGCGGCCGCTCGGCGAGCAGGCGCGCCAACACGCCGTTCTTAAGCAGATTGGGTATCTCGAACCAATGGCCGACCGGATGGAGGCACTGACCGGGCAGATTGTCCGTGTAGTCGGAGGCCTCGCCGGCCGTGCGGGCCCACTGGGTCAGCGCGGCGCGCACGCTGTCGCGCATCTTCTCCTTCTGTTCATCGAGGCGCTGCTGGGCGGTCTCCTCCCAGGCAAAGTGCAAGTCGCGCAAGGTCGGCACCAGGCGCAGGCCGATCGACCGGCCCGGGGATAGCCACACGTCGGGCGGCAGTCGGCCGCCGTGGGCCGCCCCCAGCGCCGCGGCGATGGGTTGGTGGGTGAGGTGGCTGGTCGTGAACACGCAGGGCACTGGCACCCCGAAATCCCGAACGTGGCGGCGGGCTTTGGCCAGATGCACGTCGATAAAGCTGCGGTGGGCGCCGGCGAACTTCGCGAACGGGTGAAGACCTTTGACCACGCCGGCCCCCTGGGTCCAGCGGCTGCCGACGCCGGCGGCGTAGCAGACCATCGCCACCTCCCCCCGGCGCAGGGACTGCGCGCCGGCGGATCCGCGGTCGGTCGCGGCCCGGGTCGGGTCAAAGAGTTCGGTTGCGGCGACATCCTCGATTCGGGTGGTGGCGGGCAGGCGATTCAACGCCAATCCGATGCGGCCGTTGAGCAGCTCGGTTCGGATCTGTTCGTGCTGGGCGGGATCGAATCCGTTTTCGGCCAGCAGCTCGTGGAGGCGCTTCTGGGAGGCCTCCCCGCGGGGGGCGGTCGGCAGGAGCTGATCGAGCAGGGTCGGCAAGGTCGCGGAGAATTCGGGCAGCGTGCGGGCGGCGAACGTGAATTGCTGCACATCGGTGCGTTCCCGCGCCGTCAGGTCGCGGGCGTCGCGCCGCAGGCAGGCGGGCAGGCTTTGCCGATAATAGGCCGCCGGAAACAGGGCCGCCGGACCGCGGAGCCGGTCGGCGGTCGAACCGTGCTCATTGATCGCAAAATCGTAGACGACCGGGTCCATGGCGAACGGCAGCGCGTCTTGAAGCTCGCGCTTGGCCTGCAGCATGATCTCCTGCAGCCGCGCCTGGCCCTCCGCCTTCCGCTCGGGCGCGACGACGAAGCCCATGCCCCCGCCGGACATCCCGCCGAGCATCCAAAAGCCCCAGAAGTCCTCGCCCAGCGCCGCGCCGGTGCGCGCGATCAGCCGCTCGGTGTACGCGTTGGTCACCCAGGGAATGATGGTCTGCAGCGGTCCGAAGAAGTTCTCGGTCAAGGCCCGGCCCAGACCGCGCATGTCGCCGGAGGCCAGCAGGGCGAGAATGCGGTCGAGGGTGGCGACGGCGTGACGGCGCGCCTGCCACTCGGCTTCGCCGCGCAGCAGGTACTTCTCCGTGACCATTTCGAGAATTGGGCCCACGTTTTGGGCCATGCCGCCGTGAACCAGCACCAGGCAGTCCTGCAATTGGCCGCGCACGGCCCCAGAAATGCGGTCCAGGCCCAGCAGGGTGTGGCGGGGCAGCAGGCGGCCCCGGCTGATCCCGTGTTCCGGATCGCCCGGCTGCGCCGCGGTGCCCTCGATGAGTTTGATGCCCGGCCACAGGCCGCCGGAATCCTGCCAACCGCCGCCGGAGCCGCCCAGCCATTCGCCGAGAATCGCGCGGGCCGCGACCATCCGGCGTTCGCCCTCCTCCATGGGCCCGGTGAGCGCCCGAATCTGGCCGGTGGCGCGCATGCACACGGCGAGCAAGGCGCCGAGCAGATTCGTCGACACGGCCAGGCGGGATCCCTTGGGAA
This sequence comes from uncultured Opitutaceae bacterium, assembly GCA_964634535.1. GTDB lineage: Bacteria > Verrucomicrobiota > Verrucomicrobiia > Opitutales > Opitutaceae > Palsa-1447. Next base: position 4,775 of record CAZWMF010000310.1, read on the forward strand.
TCCGATTCACGTTGCTCACCAACTCAAAACCGCGGCCGGACCCAAAGGTGCTGGCGAGCAGGTCGGCGAGCCGGGTGCCCGAGCGCTCGATTCCCGGCGGGACGATGCCGGAGGCGATGATCGCGGCCTTCAGCAGGCCGAGGTAATCGCGACCAAAGTCAAAGACCTCGTCGAGGTGCTCCAGCCGGGCGCTCGTCTCCAGGTCGACGCTCGTGAGCCGGATCACCGGCTCGTCGATCACCCGCAGATAGGCTTCCACCGGCGGCCGCGGCGCGGCGTCGCGGCCGTGCACGCCCAGATCGATGGAAATATTCAGGACGCGCGCGCCCTCGGGGAAATCCATTCCCAGGAAAAAGATATCGCTCCAGCCGCTGTGGGTCAGGTCCATGCGCACGGGGGTGCACTCGCGCAGGATCGGCCGGGCACCGGCGTCGCCGGCCGGGGCGAGCAGCTCGGGTCGGACGCGCCGCG
>CAZWMF010000311.1:0-5237 GCA_964634535.1 uncultured Opitutaceae bacterium
GGCCCACCCGCTGACACCCAGACCGAAGCCGACGCTGCGCTGCGTCAGCGTTTTCATGAAGCCGAAGAGGAGCAGCCAAGTGGCGGCCAGCCCGAGGTAATAGGGCCAGCGCCGACGCAATGCATCGCGAAACGTGCCCGCGAAAAACACGCGATCGTACAGCCAGACGACGACCGGCGCCGTCACGATGGTCTCCTTGGTCAGCATGCCGATCGCGCAGGCGGCCACCGAGAGCGCCTGCCATCCCGCGGGCCGTCGCGCCTCCGCCCCGCGCAAAAACGCATAGAGCGTGATAAGATAGGCGAGGCCCATCAGCGATTCGGCGCGCTCGGAAATATACGTCACCGCCTCGGTCTGCAGCGGATGCACCGTCCAGAGGACGGCTACCGCCAGTCCGAGCGGCAAGGCGTCCGCGCCGTAGCGCTCGCGCAGCCCCGGCCTCTGCAAGGTCCGCCGCACGAGGCCGAACAGCACGATCCCGGCAAGGGCGTGGATCAGCAGATTGACGGCGTGATAGCCCCAGACCGCCGTGCCGCCGAGCGCATAGTTGAGGGCAAACGTCAAATTGAGCACGGGCCGGTCGCCCACCCCGGCGTCGGCCGGAGGTGACAACGCACGGCTCAAATCTCGGAGCGTGGAGTTTTCCGGAATCGTTGGTACGTCGTCGAGAACGAAGGGGCCCGAAAAGCTGTTGTGGTAGACCGCCAACGCCGCGAGGGCCACGGCGACGCCACCCCCGAAAACAAGCCAGCGCCCGGGAGGAACCGGCTCCGGGCCGGATGAAGTCGGGGAGTCCGGAATGGATTTGATCCCGTCCGACCGCGAGGATCGGAACGCTTTAGTCATCGTCATGCGAATATTTCATGAATCCGGCGCAAATCTAGCCCGAACATGGCCGTGGCTGGTTCTGCGCCGTCCTGAAGGCGAAACCGCTCCACCCCCCTGCGACGCCATCTCTTGTGCCTTAAGTCCCAAGGCCGTCGCGATGTCACCAGAATCCGCAGGAATCCCCGACGCGCTCATAGGGGAAAGGCAACGCACGAGGTGACTAGTGTCCACTGTCTAACTTATTAATCTATTATTAACTTAATGAATAAGTTAGGAATTGGCACCAAACGCGTCGAAAGCAGATCATTTGCTCAGGGCATCTGACCCAATGAATTACATGGTCAGGCCAATGAGTAAGGAGTTGACCCATGTCCGAAATTTCTTCCTGGCCACTGTGATCGGTTGCTCTATCTATTTCTCCTTCGAGTCGAAAACACGCGGCGCGAGGGCCCGGATCGACCAATCACCAATCCATGGGAGCCACGCCGATGACCGTCGACGGATCGGAGCATTATCTCGCGATAACGCTGCCGTCGCGCGAGCACCCGAGCTACCCCGAGGTGCTCCATCTGCTCAAGGCCCATGCCTTCGTGCCCGAGCCTTCCAATGGCAAATGGTGGCTGCGCGACCGCCACAAGACGCTGAGTTTTCTCGCGGCCCACGGCGAGAGGATGCGCGGCGAATTTCAGGCGCGGTTTACGCCCAATTTCGACCGAAACACCGCCAAGCTTCAGTCCGCCGAGATCGAAGCGACGGCCGCCGACGCCGGCGGACAATACGAAGTCACGGTGGGGTTGCGCGCCGGGGGCGCCACCGAAGCGGAGATGCGCACCGCTCTGGTGGCCGGACGCGACTATCTGGAAGCCGGCGGCAAAATCGTCCTATTCGGCGCCGATACCCTGCGTCGCTTGGCCCAGGCGCAACGGGCCTTGGCCGGCGATCCGCGCACGCCGGTGGCGCCCCGACAGAAGCGTCGCGTCTCCGCCGCCCAGGCTGCCCAGGCCGACGCTTTACTGGCCGGGCTGGCACCGGGTTTCCAGCCTCCCGCGACTTGGCGAGCACGCGCCCAGGCCCTGCGCAACCTTTCAGCGCTCGCGCCGGCCCCGGTGCCGCCCGCCTTGGACGCCCAACTCCGCCCTTACCAACGTCTCGGCGCGGCCTGGCTTTGGCATCTGTATTGCCACGACCTGGGGGGCGTGCTGGCGGACGAGATGGGCCTCGGCAAGACCGTCCAAGCGCTCGCCCTGCTCGCGGCCGTACGGACCACGGATGCGTCTGGCTATCTGGTCGTCTGCCCGGCTTCGCTCCTGGAAAACTGGCGCCGCGAGGCCGCCCGGTTCGCCCCCCACCTGCGCGTGCGGGTCCACCACGGCGAAGGCCGCGCCGCGACCCCGGAGGCGTTGCTCGGCGCCGACCTCATCGTGACGAGCTACGGCACCCTCGTCCGCGATGAAGCCCTTTTCCAGCCGATCCCCTTTGTCTGCGTGGTGGCGGACGAAGCCCAGCACCTCAAGAACCGACGATCCCTAAACGCCCGCGCCCTGCGCGCGCTATCCGCACGCAGCCGGTTTCTGCTGACCGGCACGCCCTTGGAAAACTCCTTGGACGACCTGCGCTCGCTGTTCGAATTCCTGCTGCCCGGCTACCTCGATGCGGCGCCCGCCGCGCTGCGCAACACCGACAAGGCTTGGTTCGACGACCGACTGCGGGCCCAGACCGCGCCTTACATTCTGCGTCGCACCAAGACGGCGGTCGCCCCGGAGCTTCCGCCGAAGCTCGAACAGACGGTGTGGTGCGAACTCGCGCCCGACCAGGCGGCGCTGTACCGGGCGACCCAGGAAAAAGGCGAGCGGGACCTCTTCGACTTGGAGGCCGGCGGCGCAGGGGAAAATCGCCTGCGCCTGGCGGCGCTCACTCAGCTGCTTCGGCTGCGCCAGATCTGTTGCGATCCCCGGCTGGTGGCCCCGGCTCCGGCCGGCGACGAAGCGTCCCAATTTGCCAACTCCGGCAAGTTGGAGGCCTTTCGGGAACTGCTCGCGGAGGCCATCGATGACGGGCACCGCGTCTTGGTTTTCTCCCAGTTCACCGCCCTGCTGGCCCTGCTGCGGACGGAACTTGCGGCGCAGCAGATCGATTCGTGTTACCTCGATGGCTCGATGTCTCCGCGCGAGCGCCAGGCCGAAGTCGATCGCTTCCAGGCCTCCCCGGCCATCCCGCTGTTTCTGCTCTCCCTCAAGGCGGGCGGAACGGGCCTCAACCTGACCGGCGCCGACACGGTGGTGCATTTCGATCCGTGGTGGAATCCCGCGGCGGAGATGCAGGCGAGCGATCGCGCTCACCGAATCGGCCAGACCCGCGTGGTCACGATTTACAAGCTGGTCGCGGCCGGAACGGTGGAAGAAAAGGTGCTCGGACTACAGGCTGAGAAGCGGGCGCTCCTGCAGAATGTCTTTGAGGCGAGCGACGCCCAGGCGGCGCGACTCTCCCTGCAGGACCTCAAGGGCTTGCTGGGCTAGCCGGCCCGTCGGCATCGATTTGCCGCAGGAGCTCGCGGGCCGGCTCGTAGCGAGAGTCGACCGCCAGCGTGCGCTCGAATTCGGCCCGCGCCTCCGCCGCATGGCCGAGCTGCAGCAGGACAAGCCCCAAGCCGAAGTGCGCGCCCGCCACCGCCGGAGCCAGGCGGACGGCCGCCCGGGCGTGCGCCAGCGCCGCGGTCAATTGCCCCGACTGGGCGAGCGCGGCCGCCAGGAAGTACTGGCTCGAGGCGCGGTTGGGATCCCGGCGAACCGCGTCCTCCAAATGGACCAAGCCGTCCGCGCGGCGCCCGGCCTGGAACAGGCGCCAGCCGGCGGCCTCGCCCAAGGCGGCTGAAGCGGGCGCGGCCAGCGCCGCCGCCTCCAATTGCGCGAGCGCGTCCCCCGGCCGGCCCGCCGAGGCCGATGCCCGATCGTACGCGTCGAACATCCGCAGGGCGTCGTCGGGACGCCGGCCCAGCGCCGACGCGAAGTTCGCCCGCGCCTCGACGAACCGCCCGGCCTCGCAATCGGCCGCGAGCAAGGTGATCCAGGCCTCCGCCAATTCCGGGTTGAGGCGCACCGCCCGGGCGAGTTCGGCGATGGCTTCGCCGGCCTGGCCGTCGGCCCGCAAGTATTGGCCATGAACCATGGAGATCTCGGCCCGCTCGCGCAGCCCGACCAGGAGACTGAAGGCGAGCGAGTACGCGAGGAGACCGCCCCAAATCAGCCGCGCCGGCCAACGCCAGGAGCCCCGGTGCGCCAGCCAGCGCTCCAGTCCCAAGAGTCCGCCCGTCGCCATCAGGATCAGCAGCGGGATGAACTCGGTCTCGTAGCGGTTGCACGTGCCGTAGAAGAGCCCGATGGTCGTCGCCGAAATCGCGAACAGGCCGGCCACGGTCGCCGCCGAACCGCGCAAGGCTCGGCGCTCCGCGGGGCCGCGGCCGTGCCAGGCCAACGGCACGGCCAACGCCAGCCAGGCGAACGGCAGATTGGCGAGCACGCCGAAGACATAGCGCTCCGGATAGTGGCCGGGAACCGGCGGCATCGCGACGCCTTTCAGATATGGGAAGGAAGGGCCCCAAATGGCCGGCGCCAAAAAGTAGGCGCGGATATTGTACTCCAAATTGCCCAGGCTGAAATGCCGGATCGAATCCTGGCGGTCGCCCGCCAGTTGGTAGTGCTCGCCGAATTCCCACGGATGGCCGAAGCGTTGCGCGTTATAGATGAGGATTCCCAGGACGATCAGCGCCAACGGGACGAAGGCGGCCGCCGCCGTCGTCGCCCGCCGCGTCCACCGCCGCCTTCCCTCCGCGCGTTCGCCCCAGGCCGCCAATACCGGTCCGCACAAAATGAGGGCGCCCGGCCCGAGCGACGGACGGGCGCCCACGGCCAGCCCGTAAGCCACGCTGGCGAGCACGAGCCACCGGCGCCGGCCGGCCGGCCGATGCGCGGCGTTCCAGAGGGCCACGAGCGCGAGCATGGTCATCGCATAGCCGCAGGCGATCGGGACTTCCCAGACGTCGGGCCGCTGCAGGAGCAGCGGCAGGTTGGTGGCCAGCCCCAACGCCAGCACCCCGGCGGCGACGACGCCCGGGCTCACCTCCCGAAAATACCGCCGGCCCAGCGCCGCCAAGAGTCCCGCGCTCAGGGCAAAGCCCAGCGCGGCAAATACCGCCACGGCCTCGCCGTGGCCGAGATAGCGTCCGGTGAGGGCCGCATACGGCCAAAAGAGAATCAGCGCCGGCGTGGCTCCAAAGTATAGATACAAACGCCCGTGAAAATAGCTCTGATCGAGCAGCCGATCGGTGGCGAACGGCTGGCCGCGAAACGGGCGGGTGACCGCGGGGTCGTAGGGATCGGCCAAACGCGCCAGACCCGGCGGAACGGCCTGGC
>CAZWMF010000312.1:0-5235 GCA_964634535.1 uncultured Opitutaceae bacterium
TCTCGGGCACTTCTTCGCCAATTCCGTGCTGGTGGAATTCGTCCAGGCCTACCCCGGAACCAAGGTCGAGAAGGAGGCCCGCTTTTACCCGAGCCTGCTCGGCGGATCGCTGGTCACCTACGTGCTGCTCCCGGGCGGGTCCCAGTTCGCCAATCAGGCCGAAACCCTCACCCTTGAGCGCCATCCGCTCGTCGCCAAGCGCGGCATCCTGCTCTTTGCCCACAACGACGCGCTCTACGTCGTCAGCGAGGAACTGAGCGAGCGGATCACCGAAGGCACCGTCTACACCCTTTCCCCGGCCGAGGAAGACGCCCTGCTGCGCGATCGTCTGTTCGCGGTCGCCAACACGATTCAATTCCCGCCGTACGCGCCCGCCCGCCCATGAACGGCCCGGGCTGGAGGCTGCGGGACGCCGCCGAGGCCGACCTGCCGGCGATCGTGGCCATCTACAATGCGACAATTCCCGGGCGCCAGGTAACGGCCGACACTCAACCGGTGACGGTCGCCCAACGCCTGCCCTGGTTTCGCGCACACGATCCGGCCAAGCATCCCCTGTGGGTCGCCGAACGGAACGGCGTGCTGGGTGGCTGGTTGAGTTTGAGCCCCTATTTGAGCCGACCGGCCTACCATATCACCGCCGAGGTGAGCGTCTACGTTCACGAAACCCGCCGTCGGGAAGGTTTGGGGCGGCATTTCGTCAGCGAGGCCATTGCGCGGGCCCCTGAATTTGGACTCCGCAATTTGGTCGGATTGATCTGGGCCCATAACGAACCCAGTTTGAATTTGTTTCGCGGACTCGGATTCGCCCCCTGGGGCCGTCTGCCCCGGGTCGCGCTCCTGGATGCGGTCGAACGCGATCTGATCATCGTCGGCCGGCGGGTTTGAAACCACCGGCCCGGGACCCGGGCGGGCGAGCGCGAACGGATGCCGGCCCCGGGGGGCCGGCAGTTCACCGGTCGAGCCGTTCTCCCGTGGGCCGCACTCCGGCGTCGCCCACCAGAGCCGCCCAAGCGGCCAGGGTCCGGCCCAGCAGGTTGAATTCGGGAGCGATCTCCGCGAGGGGCACCAGCACGAATGCGCGCTGCGCGAGGCGAGGGTGCGGCAGCGTCAATCGCGGCGTCGTGATCGCCAGATCGCCGTAGAGCAATAGGTCGATGTCGAGGGTGCGCGAGGCCCAGCCGGCGCCGGGCTCTCGACGCCGGCCCTGGGCCGCTTCAATCGCCAGGCACACCGTCAAGAGTTCGTCGGCGGAAAGCGCCGTGCGCAGGCCGATCGCCGCATTGAAAAACACGGGGGCGCCCGCGATGCCCACCGGATCGGTCGCATAGATGGCGGATGCGGCAAAGACCGTGGCGCCGGCCTGTTCGCGCAGGGCGGCCACCGCGGCGCGCAGATGCCCGGCGCGGTCCCCCAGGTTACTCCCCAACGCGAGGTAGACCGGCGGGGCGCTCGAGGCTGGTTTCGACCGCGACATAATCGAGCACCCCCGGAATCGGGGCGGAGGGTTTCTTCACGGTCAGGTCAACCCGCTGGACGCGCGGACACGCCTCCAGGATGGCCTCCATCAACCGATGGCTCAATGTTTCGAGCAGCTTGACCTTGCGGCTCTCGACGATCAGCCGGCACACCTCGTAGACCCGACTGTAATCGACGGTGTCGGCCAGTTGATCGGTGGCGACGGCCCCCGCAAAATCGACCGTCAACGTCACGTCGACGAAAAACCGCTGCCCCTGCTCGCTCTCCCCCGGATGGTGTCCATGGTAACCATAGAACGCCATATTCTTGAGATGGATGCGTCCGTTCATGGGGCGTGCAACACGGCCTCGGCCATTTTCGCGGCCTGGGCGTTGGCCGCCACGTCGTGGACCCGGACAAAATCGAGCCCCTGCTGCGCCGCGAGCACCGTGATCGCCAAGGTTCCGGCCAGACGATCGGTCGGCGCCCCCCCGACCACGTGCCCGATCACCGACTTGTGCGAGGCGCCGATCAGAATCGGACAGCCCAAAGCCTTGAGTTCGGGCAGGCGGCGCAGGATCTCCAACTGTTGCGCCGGCGTCTTGGCAAAGCCGATTCCCGGGTCCAGCACCAAGCGGTCCGCCGGCACGCCCGCCGCGGCGGCGATGGCGAGCGAGCGCTCAAAAAAGCGGCAGAGCTTGGCCATCGAGTCGCCCGGGGCATTCGGAAAATCCCGATCCTGGTGCATCACGATCGCCGGACACCCATATTCCGCCACCACCTCGATCAGGCGGGGGTCGCCCTGAAAACCCCGCACATCGTTGACCCAATGGGCCCCGGCCGCGAGCGCGGCCCGGGCCACCGCCGGCTTGTAGGTGTCGATGGAAATCGGCACGGCCAGCGTCGAGGCGATCAGTTCGAGCACCGGCACCACCCGGGCGATTTCCTCGCTCTCCGAAATCTCCTCGTAGCCCGGCCGCGTCGACTGCCCGCCCAGGTCGATCGCCGCCGCGCCTTCCGCCACCATGCGCTCGGCCTGTTCCTTGGCCGGTCCCGGGGCCGCCCAGCGGCCGCCGTCGAAAAATGAATCCGGCGTGACGTTGAGAATGCCGACGAGCTTGACCCCCCCGCCCAGGGCCAGGATCAACCCGCGACAGTTCAGCACCGACGAACCCACCAAGGTCGGCGCAGAATCCGTCCGCTTCACAGCACGTCCTTGGGCAAGAGCGGATGCAGCCGCTTCAGGTTTTGGGCCGCGTCGCGATGGCAAACGAGCACGGCGTCGGGGGTTTCCACCACCACCAAGTCGTGCACGCCGCACAGGGCGACCATGCGGCCGTTGCTGACGACGATGTTGTTGGACGAGTCGACCGCCGCCACCGGTCCGCGCACGCAGTTGCCGGACGCGTCCACCGGCAGATGGCGGGGCAACGCCGTCCAGGTGCCCACATCGTCCCAATCGTAGTCCGCCAGGATGGTTCCGACCGAACGCGCCTTCTCCATGATGGCGTAGTCGACGGAAACCCGGGGCAGCCCGGGAAAGCGTTTCCGGATGTAGGCCGCCCAGTCCGCCTGCGGGAATTCGCGGATGAAGGCGGCCAACTCCGGCGCCTGTCGGTCGGCTTCGGCCAGAAACGCGTTCGCCCGCCACAAAAACATCCCGGCATTCCAGGCATGCCGCCCTTCGGCCAAATAACGCCGGGCGGTCGCCTCATCGGGCTTCTCGACGAAACGAACGACGCGGCGCACGACAACGGAGCCGCGGCGGGCCAGCTCCTCGCCAATTTCCAAATAGCCGAAGCCGGTCCCCGGATGATCCGGCTTGATCCCGAAGGTGAGCAACATATCCCCCGCGGCGTCGGCCGCAAAATCCAGCGCGGCCGACAACTGCCGGGCGAACGTGGACTGATCATGGATGCAGGCATCCGCGGGAAACAGGGCCACGACCGCCTCGGGATCCCGCGCCCGGGCGAGGGCGGTCGCGAGGGCCGCGGCCGGCGCGGTATCCCGCCGGGCCGGCTCGGCGACGACCTGGTCGCGCGCCAACGTCGGCAGCGCGGCGCGGATGCCCTCGACCTGCGCTTCGGCGGTCAGGATCAGGATGCGCTCGCGGGGCACCACCGCGGCCAGGCGCTCCACCGTTTCCTCAATCATCGTCCTTGCGGACAAGAGCTTCAGGAGGTGTTTGGGCGTCCGGCCCCGGCTCATGGGCCAAAAACGCTCGCCGCTGCCGCCGGCGAGCACGCAGGCAAATGCGGAAGCCATGGGATCAGTTGTCGCTCACCCGCTCGTCCGCCACGTCGCCCTGCAGGGCACGGCGCAGTTTCAAGCCCTGGATTTCCACGCGGACCCGCTGCGAATAGAGTTTGAGTCGACGGTGCACGTCCAGGGTCTCCAGGAGCCTTTGCTTCATCGTCGGATTGTCGCACAGACTGAAGGCGGCGACATCCACGAAGGTCTCGGGATCGTCGATGGTCTTCAAAAACTCCGTCATCTGGCCGCTCGAGCCGGCGGAAAGTTTGAGCTTCTGCCGAATCAGCCGGGCAAGCTCATTGCGGGACCGGGTGTTCTCTTCGGCATCCGCCCCGGGTTGACTGGCCAGGGGCTTGATCCGAATCCGCCGATAGGGCTCCTCGCGCACGATACCCGTGATGGCCACCCGGCAAAGGCCTTGGATCAGCAGATCGGACGTCCCGTCGGGGTTCTTTTGGCAGGCGCGCACGATGCCTACGCCCGCGATGCGATGGGGCGTCTCAGCGGCCCCTCCCCGGCTGTCCATTCCCGCCACCACCATCAACCGGTTGGTGCCGAGCACATCGGTCAGCATGGCCCGATATCGGGGCTCGAAGATATGCAATGGCAGCAGCGCCTGGGGAAAAAAGGCGACATCGGGCATGGTCATCGCCGGGATTTCGTCCGGAAGGGTTATATCAACCTCGGTGGGCGTCATCGAAAGGCACCGTAGGTAGGCCGGGGCCAAACTCAATCCGGAAGGTGCGGACCTGAGCCACCCGCGTGTCACACGGCACGCTCAAGTGTGCCATCTTGGCCTAAATCGCCTCCGCGCGGCGACCCGAGCGGGGCTTACTCTATTTTTTACTATGTTATCAATAAATGCTTTAAGTAACTATTGATGAATGGGCACGGGCATTGCTGTTCCTCCGGCATGAGTCGAATTCTCGGAATCGATTTGGGCACCACCAATTCTTGCATGGCCGTCATGGAAGGCGGAGAGCCGGTAGTCATTCCGAACGCGGAGGGCGGCCGGACGACGCCGTCGGTTGTAGCCTTCGCCAAGACCGGCGAACGGCTCGTCGGACAGGCGGCCAAGCGCCAAGCCATCACCAACCCGCGCAACACGATTTTCTCCGCCAAGCGGCTGATCGGACGCAAGTACACGGAGGTCAAGGAAGAGGCCAAGAACATGCCGTTCAAGGTCGTCGAGGGCAAAAACGGCGACGCGTATGTCGAGGTGCAGGTGGGCGACCGCGCCGAGCAGTTCGCCGCCCAGCAGATTTCGGCGTTCGTCTTGGCCAAAATGAAGGCCGATGCCGAAGCCTATCTGGGCGAGAAGATTACGCAAGCCGTGATCACGGTGCCGGCCTATTTTAACGACTCCCAACGCCAGGCGACGAAAGACGCGGGCAAAATCGCCGGACTGGAGGTCCTGCGCATCATCAACGAGCCGACCGCGGCTTCGTTGGCCTATGGCCTGGACAAGAAAAAGGACGAGAAGATCGGCGTATTCGACCTCGGCGGCGGCACCTTTGACGTGTCGGT
>CAZWMF010000313.1:0-5211 GCA_964634535.1 uncultured Opitutaceae bacterium
GTGGCCCAAATCGTCCTCTACCAGCAGAAATGCTTCGATGGCGGCGGTTACCCGTGCGATGCGCTCCGGGGCGTGGAGATTCCCCTCGGGGCCCGCCTGCTGAAGATCGTCGCCGACCGGATGGATCTCGAGGCCGACGGCATCGTCAAAAGCCGCGCCAAACAGGCCATGGTCCAGCGCGTCGGCGCCTACGATCCGCAGCTGCTGGAACAATGCTTTGTTTCGTTTCCGGAGTTTCTGACGCAGACGATCAACACCCAGAACCCGGTGCTGACCGTGTCGCTGGCCGACTTGCGGGAGGGCTGGATCGCCGTAACGGACATCTGCACCCTGGGCGGCCTGATCCTGGTGGCGGCCGGCAACCGGCTGACCCCGATGATCCTGGAACGCCTGCGCAACTACGGCGAACTCCAGGACGTCAAGGAGCCGATACTCGTGCAGGCGGCGGCAAGTCCAGCGGCGGCGCTGGCCCGCGCGCCGGGGCCAGTGCTTGCACCGGGGGCGCCAATGCCCTTGGGTCAATCGGCCTAACCCGACGCCCGAGACCGCGGTCCGCGCTCGCCGGTCGTCCGGTGGGCCCGTCGCCGACATCATGACCGACCCCATCGCCCAATTCTCCGCCTGGCTCGCCGCCGCGAAGAAAAAAGATTTGCCCGAGCCGACCGCCATGGCTTTGGCCACCGCCGACTCGAGCGGCGCCCCGAGTGTGCGCATGGTGCTGCTCAAGGGCGTGGACGAGCGCGGCTTCGTTTTCTACACGAATCTCGGCAGCCCCAAGGCCGCGGACCTCGCGGCCAATCCGCGCGCCGAACTCTGCTTCTTCTGGCCGATCGACCGCCAGGTGCGCGCCCGGGGGGCGGTGGAGCCGGTCAGCCCCGAAGAGGCCGACGCCTATTTTGCCACGCGGCCCCGGATCAGCCAGATCGGCGCCTGGGCTTCGCAGCAGTCGCAGCCCCTGGAAAAATACGCCGAACTGGAGCGGGCCGTGGCCGCGACGGCGCTGCGCTTCGGCGTGAAGCCGGTCCCGCGGCCGCCGCATTGGTCCGGCTTCCGCCTGGTGCCCACCCACATCGAATTTTGGGAACAGCGCGCCTTCCGCCTCCACAACCGGGTCCGCTTCACGCGAACCCCGGACGGATGGTCGGAGCAGCCGCTTTTTCCTTAACCGCGGCGGTCGAACCCGCGCCGAAGCACCCGGGCGACCCCCATTCCCGGCCGGCTCACCCTACCGGCGCCGAGAGATGCGAGCGCCCACCCACCCGCTCAAGCCACGCCAAGAAATGCGCGGTCGCGGGCAAGAAACGCTTACTGCCGAGTTCAAAAGCGGTCGAAGTTAAACCTGTATTCATCTTCGCCCGATGGACCGACCGGCTGGTTTGTCCGCCGGGCGCCGAAACGATCCGATCACCGTGGTGGCCTACGCACACGAGCCCGACGCGATCAGCCGCACCCCGGCGATCAATCCGGCCTGCGTCGAAGCGGCGATCGCCGAAGCGACGCTCGAGGAGCGCTGTGAATTCCACCGGCGCTATGAGTGGCTGAACCAAGCCCAGGCCCGCCTGGGTCCGACGAGCGATTTCGAGATAGTCGCGGTGGCCCGCTGGCACGCGCACGAACTGGCGAACCTGATTCAGCGCCTGGCCCTGCGGCGCGGCGTCCGCGAACTCATCGCCGACGAAGGCTGACGGGGATCCGTCAGCGTTTCCGGCCAGGCCGGCGCCGGTGGTCAATTCGGCGGCTCGACGCGGCTAAAGTACATGCCGATCCCCAGCCCGGCGATCAGGGCAAAGTAAAGGCTGCACATGAGGATCCGCCGGGACGGGCTCACCCGGAAGTAGTCGGGGTTGGCGCCGGGACCGTGGCGGGCGAGCCGGAAAAGCCGCACGCCGCAGAGGACCCCGATCACCACCAGGAGAAAGTTGAAGTGCAGGTACAGGAGCACGGCCAACACCGCGATGCCGATCCCCCAGAGCCAGGGCGAAATGGCGGCCGCGATACGCCCGCCGTCGAGCGGGGTGATCGGGATCAGATTGAAAAGGTTGATGAGGAAGCCGGTGTAGGCCAGGGCGAGAAATATCGGCTGCTGGGTCGCTGCATAGACGACGACGCAGGCGGCCGCGCCCAGGCTCCCGAGGATCGGGCCGCCGATCCCGACCACCGCCTCCACCCAGGCGTCGGGTGGGGCCTCCTTGAGCGCGATGAATGCGCCCATGAACGGAATGAACACCGGGGCGCCCACTTTGAGCCCGAAGGCCCGCGCCGCGATCAAGTGGCCGCATTCATGGACCAGGATGAGCAGGACCACCCCCACCGCGTACGGCCAGCCCCAGTTCAGCGAGTAGATCCAAATCATGAGCAGCATGCTCCCGCCGGTCTTCAGAAAAATGAGCAGGAACTTGAAGCTCGAGAGGAACTTCAAGGCGACCGCTCCCGCGGCGACGAACCAGCCGACCAGGCCGCGCCGGCGCGGCGGCGGCCGGTCGGTCGAAGCGGGTTCCCCGGCGGCGGGCAATGCGTCCATGACCCCCGTCAGCGCAGCACCCGCGCCGACTTGATGTAATCCAGGTGCGGAAACTCCTTCTGGAGATAGGCGTTGCCCTCGGCTTCGATCCGGCCCTGGTCGGGATTTTCCCCGTCGCCGGCGTAAATCGACTCGACCGCGTCCAGGCCGCGGATGACCCGACCGATGGGCGCGAAGCCCATGCCGTCGAGCCGGCTATTGTCCGCCAGGTTGATGAATAGCTGGGTCGTGCGCGAATTCGGTTCGGAGGTCGCGGCGAACACCAGGGTGCCGCGGGCGTTGGTCCGGCGGACCGGATCGTCCTTGATCCCGGCCGCCCAGGACTTGTTGGCCGCCGGATCCGCTGGCAGGCCGAACTGGACCACAAAACCCGGCACGACGCGGAAGAAGCGCGCGCCGTCAAAAAAACCCTGCTTCACCAGATGATAGAATTGGTCGGCGCCGACCGGCGCGTCCAGGCGCGTGATTTCGACGAGCACCGGACCGCGCGTGGTGTCGAGCTGCACCCGAAAAACCGGGGGCGCGATGTCCACTTTCGGCGGGGTCGTCGCACAGCCGCCGAGCAGCACGGCGGCCAGGGCAACCAGGAACAGGCTTTTGACGGACATGGGAGGCCGAAAGCCTGGCAGCGGGCGGGAGGCGGTGGCAAGCATCCATGCCGGCCTGCCGGAACGACGCCAGCGGGCGCTGACCGAAAATCCGACCGACCTTCAGCGGATGCTTCGACGCCCATTCATTCCGCCTTGGGAGTCGGGCGTTCTCGCCGGCGTGAGTGTCCGCGCGAACCGGGCGGCGACGCGTGAAAACCCAAAATCGGCTCAGGCCGCCGAGCGGCGCAAGCGCCAGCCGAGCATGGCCACGACTCCGAGACCAAGGAGCAACGCGGTCGACCCGCCGTCCGGCACGATCACGAAGGAGGACGGGACGAACTTGGAGTTAATAATCCCCACGGCCAAACCCTGGGCGCCGCGGGCGACGCCGGCCAGTTGGGTGATCGGGCTGGCTTGGGCGCCCTGACCGATGACGGCCAGAACCAAAACGGAGAGGCAGCGAGCAGAGGCGGTGATGCGGGACATGCGCATCCATGAGCATCGCCGGGGCCAGGGATTCGGGAATTATATTTAGGCATTATCCTTCAACGAGTTAAATTAATTTGATATCGTTTCGACAAATCGAGGATTTCTCGAAAGTGTCTGGGAATCCGACGGTTATGCGGGCCGGGAAAGGTCGGGCTATTAGCAACTCGTTTATGGTCAATACGTTCGTCTAATCGGTTTCGTAAGGACCGATTCTGTAAGCGGATCCGACGTCGTTCACTCCAGTCCAGCGCAGCCAACGGACCGGAGAACTCAAAATCGACCTACCGAAACCCGGCAATCCGACCGCTGAGGACGCCAACCCGGTTTTGGGCGCCCCAGCTGACTGGCCCGGGTCCAGACTCGAATTCAGGTCGCCTCGGAACGCCGCAACAGACCCGACAGCTGCTCGACCAACGCCTCCATCTGCCCGACATTCTCGGTCAGGTCGGCGCCGGCCTTGGTCAGGTCGTCGGCATTCGCCGCCAGGAGTGAAATTTTCTTCTCGATCACGCTCGCGGCGTCGTTGATCTGCTCGAGCCCGCGCAATTGCTCGGTGTTGCTCGAGCGGACCTCCGAAACCATCGCGGCCGACTGGCGGGCGCCCTTCTCCATTTCCTGGAGCGCCTGCGTGGTCTGTTCGGACAGGGCGTTGCCGTTCTCCGCGGAGGAGTGCGAGCGCTGGATGTACACTTCGCTGCTTTGGGCCGTGTTGGCCGAAACTTCCGCCAGTCCCTTGACCTCGCTCGCCACCACGGCGAAGCCCGCGCCCAGTTCGCCCGCCCGGGCCGCCTCGATCGCGGCGTTCAGCGCCAGCAGGTTGGTCTGCATGGCCACATTCTGGATCGTCGCGATCACCTTTTTCGTCTCGTTGGTCGAGGCGACCATTTCGCCGATCGCCACCGTGATGTCCTTCATGAAGGTGACCGAGCGGCTGGCCTGGGTCTCGTTGGCGCTCACGTGGGTGGAGATGTCCTCGAGAAACTTGCCCCGGGCCTTGGCCGAACTGGTGATCTCCTCGACCGTGGCCGACATCTCCTCGATGCTCGCGGCCTGCTCGGAGGCGAGCCCCGATAGGTTGGCGCTCGTTTCGCGCATGCTCTGGGCGGCCCGGTGGACCGAGTGCACGCTCGCCACCAGGGTGGCGACGCTCGTGCGCAGGGTGCGCGTGATCGTCCGGTACACGATGAGGCTGATCAGGGCGAAGCCCACGGTCGCCGCGCCGATCACCACGCTCGCGACGAGGAGGTTCTGCCGGCGCTGCGCGATATGCTCGGCCGTGTCCGCGAGGAAGCGGGCCCGCAATTGGGCGCTCACGTCGGCCTCGATCGCGTTGCGCCCCTTTTCGGTGTCGGCGAACAGCCCCGCCGAATACAGGCCGTGCACGTCGTGGGTGCGGCCGTCGGCGAGGAGCCACGCCCGGGCCGCCTGGATCCGGGGGAAGTTGTCGAGGGCGATCTTTTCGTCGAGCCAGCGCCGCTCGACCGGGTCGGCCAGGGTGCGGAGATTGCCCTCGAGCAACTGCTCGCGGTCCCACAGCGACTGGAGCCACGAGAGATCGTCGACCTGCAGGCCGGCCGGCCGGGCGCCCGGCTTGATGAAATAATTGATGAG
>CAZWMF010000314.1:0-1135 GCA_964634535.1 uncultured Opitutaceae bacterium
GCGTCATGGCGGTGGGCGACGACGCCCAGTGCATCTATTCGTGGCGCGGCGCCAACTTCGAGAACATCCTCACGTTTCCGGATCGGCACCCCGGCACGGTGGTGCACCGGATCGAAACCAACTATCGATCGACCCCGCAGATTCTCGCGCTGGCCAACGGCGTCCTCGAAGCCCAGCCCAAGGGCCGGCACTTCGAAAAGGAACTGCGGCCGTCGCGGCCCAACCGCGAGAAGCCCTACCTTGTCCAGGCGATGGACGGGCGCGAACAGGCCCAATTCATTGTCCAGCGGATCCGCGGCCTGGTCGACGAAGGCCAGGCCCTGCGCGATATCGCGATTCTCTACCGGGCGCACTTCCAGGCACTCGACATCCAGCTGGAACTGTCCCGCCTGCAGATCCCCTATCAGATCACGAGCGGGGTGAAATTCTTCGAGCAGGCGCACATCCGCGATCTGGTGGCGTTCCTGCGCCTGGTCTACAATCCGAGCGACCAAATGGCCTGGCAGCGCATCGCCATCCTGTTGCCCAAGATTGGCGAGAAGAACGCGCAACGCCTGTACGCCGCCGCGCGGGCGCAGGCGCAGGCCGACCAAAAGAATTTTCTCGACGTTCTGGACCACCCCGCCGTTGCCGCCAAGGTGCCGAAGGATGCCCAGGCCGAGTGGCCCAAATTCGTCGCCTCGCTCCAGCAGGTCGGCGAGGCCCTGCGCACGCTCTCGCCGGTCAGCGCGGTGGATCTGGCGATCGACGGCTGGTATGGCGACTATCTCAAGGGCGCCTATGCCAACTATGGCTCCCGCCTCGACGACCTGAAATCGCTGGTCGGATTCGCCGGGCGCTTCCCCGACATGCAGGAGATGCTCGCCCAGATCATGCTCCTCAACAGCGAAACCAGCGACCGGTCGGTCGATCCCGAAGCCGACGCCCTGCGTCTCACCACCGTCCATCAGGCCAAGGGGCTCGAGTACGGGACCGTGATCCTGATCGGGCTGGCCGACGGCATGTTCCCGCTGCGCCGGGCGATCGAAAGCGGCGATGTCGAGGAGGAGCGCCGCCTGTTCTACGTGGCCGTCACGCGCGCGCGCGATGAATTGTACCTGTGCTTCCCGAAGGTGAACAGCAAGGGCGGCCCCCC
>CAZWMF010000314.1:1145-5202 GCA_964634535.1 uncultured Opitutaceae bacterium
GTGAGGCGGGCCCACGCTTGGCGGGTGGGCGGGGTTATTGGCGGCGGGGGTGGGAGGAGCCCGCCTTCGCTGCGCTTCGGCGGGCGGGCCCACGCTTGGCAGGTGGGCGGGGTTATTGGCGGCGGGGGTGGGCCCGATTTTGCCCTTCTCTTGCGGACGCATACCTGTGCTATCGTCGTGCCACACTTTCAGCCCCACCATGTCCACCCCTGCCTCCGTTGAGAACCTCGTCATCGTCGGAACCGGCTGCGCCGGGCTCACCGCTGCGGTTTACGCCGCCCGGGCGAACCTAAGCCCGCTCGTGCTCGAAGGGGCCCAACCCGGCGGCCAGCTCACCACGACCAGCGAGGTGGAGAATTTCCCGGGCTTTCCCGAGGGGATCGACGGCTTCCAGCTCATGGAGAACCTGCGGACCCAAGCGACCCGCTTTGGCACCCGCTTCGAGCAGGCGCTCGTGACCGCGGTCGATTTCACCAGCCATCCCCGCCGGCTGGTCACGGCCGAGCGGACCGTCCTGGCCAAGGCCGTGATCATCGCCACCGGCGCCTCGCCGCGGATGACCGGCATCCCTGGCGAGAAGGAGCTTTACGGCGGCAAGGGGGTAACGACCTGCGCGACCTGCGACGGGGCGTTTTATCGCCAGATGGATGTCGCTGTGATCGGCGGCGGCGACAGCGCCGCGGAGGAGGCGCTCTTCCTCACCCGTTTCGCCAGCAAGGTCTATTTGGTCCACCGGCGCCGGCAACTGCGGGCCTCGCGCATCATGGCCGAACGGGCCCTGGAAAACCCAAAGATCCAACCGGTGTGGGATAGCGTTCCGGTGGCCGTCAATGGCGTGGCGGCCGGGGCAGTCGACGGTCTGACCGTCCAGGATGTGAATTCGGGCGCCCAATCCGTCCTGCCGGTCAAGGGCGTCTTTGTGGCGATCGGCCACGTGCCCAACACCGGGCCGTTCGTGCCGGCCCTCGCGGTCGACGAGCTGGGGTATTTCGTGCCCGAGCCGGGTTCGCAAGTGCGCACGCGCGTGCCCGGCGTATATGTGGCCGGCGACTGCGCCGACCATGTTTTCCGCCAAGCGGTCACGGCCGCCGGCATGGGCTGCCAAGCTGCAATCGAAGCCGAGCGCTGGCTGGCCGAACACGGCGAATGACGGACGACGGCTACGGCCGCTATATCGCGGATCTGCTGGTCCGACTGGGCATCCCGGCCGACTATGGTCGGGTTCGCGGCATGGCGCTCCAGCGCGAAGCAGGTCGGTTCCTGCTGATCGCCCGGGATGAGTCGGGCCCGATTTTCCTCGCGCCGCCGGCGGCCAAGGCCTGGCTCAAGCTGTCGTCGGCGGCCAAGTCCGAGGGAATCGACATCCTCCCCTTGTCAGGATTTCGCAGCGTGGACCGGCAAACCAAAATCATCCGAAGCAAGCTGAGGGAAGGCCAAACAATACCGGAAATCTTGAAATTGATCGCCGCTCCCGGATACAGCGAGCACCACACCGGGCGGGCCATCGATCTGGGAACTCCCGGCGAACCTTCTCTGCAGGAACGCTTTGAGCTGACAGCGTCCTTCGGCTGGCTCCGCGCCAACGCGGGCCCGTTCGGTTTCTCAATGTCGTACCCTCGAGGCAATTCCAAAGGGTTCGTCTACGAGCCGTGGCACTGGTGCTATAACGCCTAGCCCACTTATTCCGGAAATGAATGGGTTAGGTTCACGACTCCCGGAGAACCTGGCGCCGCCCGTGCGGGCTAGTTTCAAAGCTTGAGTGATGGATGCCGGATCGCACGCAAACTCATCGCAAGCCGGTCGGAGTTCGGGCTGTTGCGCGATTCTCGCTTAGAATTATTCTAATTCTACTTGAAATTGAGAACCAATCCTATTCCGTAGAGGCAGTCCTATGATTTCTACCGAAACCGCGCCTCGCTCGCTGGCCCAAAAGCTAGCCGACAGCGGATTGCGGTCGACGCCGCAGCGCGAAATCGTCTACCGGGTCCTTCTGACCAAACGGGATCATCCCACGGCCGACGAGGTGTTTGCACGGGTCAAGGCGGAGATGCCCAGTATTTCCCTGGCCACGGTTTACAACTGCCTGGAAACGCTGGCCGGTTGCGGCCTGATCCGCGCTGTGAACTTCGAGCGGGGGGCCACCCGCTATTGCCCGAATCTTCGGCCTCACGCCCATTTCCACGACGAGACCACCGGACAGACCCACGATGTCGATCTGCCGTCGCAGTTCACCGAACAGATGAGTTCGATCCTGCCTCCGGGTTTCAAGGCGAGCTCGGTCGAGCTCATTTTTCGCGGATCAGTCCAGGGCTAGCCTTCTAAATTTTTCATGCCACAGCTCGAAATCCAAAACGTCCACGTCGCCATCGGCGACAAGGAGATCGTCAAGGGCGTCTCCCTCACCATTCAGGCGGGTGAGGTCCACGCCATCATGGGGCCGAATGGCACCGGCAAATCCAGCCTTTCGAAGGCGATCGCCGGCCATCCCGACTACGTGATCACGGAGGGCGACGTCCTGCTCGACGGCAAGTCGATCCGGTCCATGGAGCCCGACGAACGGGCCCGGGCGGGTCTGTTTCTGGCATTTCAGTATCCGAGCGAAATTCCCGGCGTGACCATCGCGAACTTCCTGCGCGCCGCCCTGCAGTCCAAGCTGGGCGAGGGCGAGGAGGTCGAGGCCACCGGCTACTACAAGCGGCTCTACCAGAAAATGGACCTGCTCAAGATCGACCGCAAATTCACGGCCCGGGCGGTCAACGACGGCTTTTCCGGCGGGGAGAAGAAGCGCTGCGAGATTCTCCAGATGGCCATGCTCGAGCCCAAGTTTGCCCTGATGGACGAAACCGATTCGGGCCTCGACATCGACGCGCTCAAGATCGTCTCCGAGGGCGTTAACCAGATCCGCGGCCCCGGCCTGGGCATCCTGCTCATCACCCACTACCAGCGCCTGCTCAATTACATCGTGCCCGACCATGTCCACGTCATGTGGGACGGCCGCCTGGTGAAGAGCGGGGACAAATCACTCGCCCTCGAATTGGAGGCCAAGGGCTACGATTGGATCCGAAAGGAATACGCCGCATGAGCACATCCACCACCCTCGGCCATAACCCCGCGGCCGCCTCGAGCCTTCTCTCGCCCGCCGGCGCCGCCGAGGCCGACAGTCCGGTGTCGGGCATCGACCAGACGGCCGGCAATTTCCGCTACGACGTCAAATATGACTTCGATGCCGGCACCGGCCTGAACGAACGCACGGTCGACTACATCAGTTCGGTCAAGAAGGAACAACCTTGGATCCGCGAGTTCCGCCAAAACGCGCTCAAGATATTTCAGTCGAAGCCCCTGCCCACGCACTGGGCGACCCGCGACCTCGAATCGATCGATTTTGCCAAGATCCGCTATTACCTGGCGAGCGGCCAGAAGCCCAAGCGGACTTGGGACGAGGTGCCCGACGACATCAAGCGCACCTTCGAGCGGCTCGGCATTCCCGAGCAGGAGCGCAAGTTCCTGGCCGGCGTCGAGGCCCAGTTCGACAGCGAAGCGGCCTACTCGAACATCAAGGAGCAGGTCGCGAAGCAGGGCGTCATATTCTGCAATTCCACGGAGGCATTGCGCGAGCATCCCGATCTGTTTCGCCGTTGGTTTGGCAAGGTGATCCCGACCGGCGACAACAAGTTTTCGGCGCTGAACAGCGCCGTGTTCTCCGGCGGGTCGTTCATCTATGTGCCGCCGGGCGTCAAGGTCGCCCATCCGCTCCAGGCCTACTTCCGGATCAATGCCGAGAATTTCGGGCAGTTTGAGCGCACCCTCATCATCGCCGACGAGGGCGCCGAGCTCACCTACATGGAAGGCTGCACCGCGCCCAAGTTCTCGACCTCCACCCTGCACAGCGCCGTGGTCGAACTGGTCGCCCTCCGGGGTGCGAAAATCCAATACATCACGGTCCAAAACTGGGCCCCCAACGTTTTCAACCTGGTCACCAAGCGCGGCCTGGCGCACGACGAGGCGGAGATCAAGTGGATCGACTGCAACATCGGCAGCCGGCTCACGATGAAGTACC
>CAZWMF010000315.1:0-5198 GCA_964634535.1 uncultured Opitutaceae bacterium
CGTTGCCCGTGCGCAGGAGCGTCTCAGTGGTCCAGCGCTTCAAGGTGTCGTCGTAGTAGTCGTAGGCGATCGCGGTGACATAGGGAGTCAAATTGATCTCCCGCGGCGGGGTCGTGGCGAAGGTGGTTTCGAGCCGCGAGTGCCAGAGTAGAAAGAGCCCGGAGTTCGGCCGCACCTGCAGCGAACACACCACCTCGGGCAGCGGACGGCCCGGCCAGTTGAAGATATGGCAGCCCTCGGGCAATTCGAAGGTGATGAGGTTGTCTTGCAACCCGTCGGCCGGTTGGATGAGGGCGGGGGCGACGGGCGTCGAACTGGCCCGGGCGGCCGGCGGCAGGGTGGCAGCGGCGAATTGGTCGGATATAAACCGCGTGACCGCGGCGACATGCTGGTCGAAGAGCCGCACATCGCTGTTGCGGCCCCACAGTTCGCCCATGGAAAAGATGAGCGTGTTTAGGCCAATCATCAGGAAAGCGGCCAGGCCCAGGGCGACCAGGATTTCCACCAAGGTGAATCCACCGGCGGGCCGGCGTCGTCGAGCGGCGCGGATCATTTGGCCTGGAGACCCTGCAATTGGGCGATCGCGGTCACGTTGTTCTGCCGCACGGTTGTGCGGTCGGTCGGCACCGACCAGGTCGGGCGCAGGAGCATGAAAGTTTCCACCTCAGTCCGGGCGTTGCCGGTAGCGCCCCCCGGCGGGGAAACGACGCAGGTGAAGGTGACGGTGAACAGATCGGTTGTGGACGTCGTCTCGATATCCGCCGTCCACTTCACGTGCTGGGTCGGCGCGTACGGCGGGTTGTCGGGCGTGTCGAACTCGTCGCCCAATTGCGCGGTCGCGAGGTCGGTTTGGGTCAGGAGCTGCTGGCGGGCGAACTGGACGTACGGATCGGCGCCCCCGCCCTTCGAGGCTCGCGCATACGCGTTCAGGATATTGACATAACTGGACGCCAGATAGATGGCGCCCAAGGCAAAGATGGCCAAGGCCACCAACACCTCGAGCAACGTGAAGGCGGCAAAGCGCTCAAGACGATTTGGCGAGCGGCGTGCCATCGGGGTTCAGCGGGTTGAGGACCGGAGCGCAGGTCCACGGATCGATCGACAGAAGATGGGCGCCCGTCGGCGTGTGCATCTGAATCCGAAACGGCGTGCACGTGCCATCGGCGTAGAAGCTTACGAAGGTCAATCCCTGCGTGGCGGTCAGGGTGCCGGCGATCAGCTCCTCGGCGCCGGTCGTTTCGGTGGAAATAAAGGTGACGCCGAAATCGGGCGGCGGCTTGGGAATCGGCAGCGTATCCGCGGCGCCGCCGTCGCTGATCACGAATGCCTTGGTCTTGTCGTTGAAGCTCAGGCGCACTTCGTGGCCGTTCTGCAGGGCCCGCTTGCGCGACCGGCTGACCGCTTCCCAAAACACGTCGTTGGGTGTGGCGGTCCTCCCGGCCAGAAGGCGAGCCGACCCGCCGATCAGGACGACCGCGATGAGCGCGATAACGCCCAGGGCGAGCAGCACCTCGAGCAGCGTGAAGCCGGCGTCACCAGTTCGTGATGTTGTCCGAGCCTCCATCGGTGCCGCTCGGTCCGGTCGACCACAGGTCATAACCGTCCTTGTTGTGGGTCCCGGGGAAAACATAGTGGTAAGGTCGCCCCCAGGGATCGCTGGGCGGTTTGTTGCCTTTGGCATAGGGACCGTGCCAGTTATCGGCTTTGTCCTGGGGGGCCACGTACAGGGCCATCAGCCCCTCGTCGGTGGAGGGATAGGAACCCATATCGAGTTTGTACGCGATCAACGGTGTATCCATCCCGTTGGTGACAAACAATTTGGTAATCCTTATCTGCTGGCTGCCGAAGATACCCGTCAACTTACCAACGGAATAACCCACGATCAGGGCAATCAGGCCCAGGACCACCAAGATTTCCACCAAGGTGAACGCGGAACGCAGGCGAGCCGTTGGCGAGCGACGACGGGCAAGTGTAGGCAAAGCCAAAGACATCATAATAGGGTTAGGTTGAATTGGATGGGCGGGGGTTCCAACAAAGAACCGACGTTTATAGCGCAGACGCGCCAGCGGCGGTAAGGTTTCACATTTGGCAGGTCTTAGACAAGCCCGGTGAGGCAGTCCGACCCGGCGGATGCCCACACCGGCTTCAGCGGGCACACCAACCGCCGTCGACGGTCAAAATGTGTCCGGAAACAAAATCGGAAGCCCGGGAGGCGAGAAAAACCACCGCTCCTTCGAGGTCGGATGGTTCGCCCCATCGGCCGGCGGGAATTCGGTGCAGGATCTCCGCGTAGCGTTCGGGGTCGTCCTGGAGTGGCTTGGTGTTGGCGGTGTGCATGTAGCCGGGCGCGATGGCGTTCACCTGGACGCCCTGGCCGGCCCACTCGTTTGACAGCGCTTTGGTGAGCTGCGCCACCGCCCCTTTGCTGGCCGCATAGGCCGGGACGGTGACTCCGCCAAAGAAGCTGAGGAGCGAGGCGATGTTGATGATCTTGCCCGACCCGCGGGCCAGCATATGGCGGCCGGCCGCGCGGCACGCGGTGAAAACGCCGTCCAGATTGACGTTTAGGACGGCGTCCCAATCGGCGTCGGTGTGTTCGGTGGTCGGCGCCCGCCGAATGATGCCGGCATTGTTAACCAGGATATCCAACTGGCCCCATCGATCGATCGCGGCGCCGATCAGCCGCTCGACATCCGCCCGCTGGCTCAGGTCGGCGGCGATCACCGCGGCCTGGAGTCCGGCTGCGGAGAATTCGGCGACGACCGGCTTCAGTTTGGCCGGGTCGCGGCCGTTCAGAATGACGCGCGCTCCGGCGCGGGCCAGGGCCTCGGCCATGGCTCGGCCCAACCCCTGGCTGGACCCGGTGACCAGCGCGACCCGTCCGCCCAGGCCGAATTTCTCTTCGAGATAGGCGCTCACCGGACGGCTATCGCAGACCGCTCAACGGCACCTGATCCATGTCGGCGAAGACTTGGTTGTCGCCGCCCATCGCCCAGACAAAACGGTAGCTCCCGGTGCCCGCGCCACAATGCACCGACCAGGACGGCGAGAGCACGGCCTCGCGGTCGCGAACGATGACGTGCCGCGTGGCGGTGGGCTCGCCCAACAGGTGCACGACGGCCTGGTCGCCGAGGTCGAAGTACAGGTAGATCTCGGTCCGCCGGCTATGGGTGTGCGGCGGCATGGTGTTCCAGACGCTGCCCGGTTCAAATTCCGTGAATCCCAGGACCAATTGGCAGCTCTTTAACCCATCGGCGTGGATCAACCGGTTGATCCGGCGCCGGTTGGCCTTGGCCGGGTCGCCGATCGGATCGGTCCGCACGTCGGCCCGTCGGACAATCGCCGTCGGCAGCGTGGCGTGCGCCGGCGTGCTCACATAATAGTACTGGGGCAACTCGGCACCAGTCGCGCCGCCGGCCGCGGGCTCGAAACTGACGTCGCGATCGCCTTTGCCGATGTAGAGACAATCGAGGTGGCCGAGCGCATGGCGGGTGGCGCCGACGCGGACCGCGCCCGGCGCACCCAGGTTTAGGATGCCGATTTCACGCCGCTCGAGGAAAAAATCGGTTCCGGTTTCCTTGGCCGGGGCGAGGGCGAGCGGGGCGCCAGCCGGCACCGCCGCGCCGATGATCATCCGGTCCAAATCCGTGTAGTGGCCGGTGACTTCGCCCGGCCGGAAGAGGTCGCCGATCAGGTAGGCTTCCCGGAGGGCGTCGGTGCCCATCCGGTTCGTTTCAGCAGAGCTGGGGGAATAGTGCAGGCGCATGGCGATTGGGCCCGCCGATCGGGCCGTGGCAAGGTTTTGAGGCTGGTCCGAAAAGCGGTCAACCCGCATCGCGGCCCAGCGAGCGCCCGGGGTCCCGCCCGGACCGGGCTCCCGATGCCAATGCGGGCACCGGGCCGGAGCGTTCTTATGCCCGCGGGAGCCCCCCCGCCGATCCAATGGCCAAGACTTGCTCTAGCACGCAGGGGAATCGCCAATTCGGAGCGAAGTCAAACAAAGCGCCCCTCCCGAAAGGGAGGGGCGCTTGCGACAAATCAAACTAACTGGCGTGGACGGGAGGGGATCAGAACTTGTAGTCCGCGTCCACGTAGTACATCCGCCCGATCGCGCCGTTATACTCGCCCACGTCGCCGTAGGTATCGGGGAAGGCGTTGTAGGCAGCCGGAACGTTTCGATTGAACGCGTTGTCGACGCCGGCCGTCAGCGTAACCCCAGGCAACCACGAACCGCGGCGGAAGTGGTAGGCGACGAAGAAGTCCTCCTGGATATACTTGCTCACGCCCACCGGCTGCGTGGTGTTGCCGGGTTGCCCCGAACCGGTCGAGCCGCCGGTGCCGAGGTCGGCGACCGACGGAATGAAGGTGTTGTTTGTCTCCACCTCCCAGTTGTGAAACTTCCAGTTGAGCGTCGTGTAGGTCCGGTAGCGAGGCGTGGTCCCTTCGTTCTGCGTCGCCGTGCCCACGTACTGGTAGTAGTTCTCGGACGGCACCGCCTGGTACAGGTAGCTGTTGAAGAATGTGATCTGCGAGGTGAGATCAAAGGTGCCGAGCGAAGGGGTCGGCAGGTTGTATTCGATCGTGGAGTCCCAGCCCTTGATGGCGGTGGCCCCCACGTTGATCTCGCCGTCGAAAATCCAGACGGAGTGGGCCGGATGGGTGCTGATCTGGCCCGGCGCGGTCGGTGAAGGCCCAGTGATCGAATTGAAATGGATCATGCTGTCATAGGGCGAGGCTGGCCCCAGGTCTTCGACGCTCTGAATCGCGGTTTGCTCGGTGATGATTCCGAAGAAGTTATGCGTGACGGAATCGAAGTAGTCCCACGAGATGCTCAGCCCCTTCACTTCCTTCGGATTGTAGATGAAGCCCAGCGTCCAATTCGTTCCGGTGGCCGGATGGAGATTGGGGTTGGAGCCGCCCTCCGCCTCGAACTGGACATTGGGAATTGCCTGGTTCTGGCCGTATGGCGTGTAAGTGATAGAATCCGAGGCACCCGAATTGACCGGGCCGTAGAGGAGATACAGCGGCGGCGCCAGAAACGATTTCCCGGCAGTTGCCCGAATCGCGAAATCGTCGGAGAACGGCTCGTACTTGGCCGAAACCTTCGGCGTCTTGGATTCGCCCACCCCATAGTAATCGTCATCGCGATACGCGATGTCGAAGTCCAGTCTGTGCACCAGGGGGGCGATCGCCGTGCC
>CAZWMF010000316.1:0-5183 GCA_964634535.1 uncultured Opitutaceae bacterium
GGTACTCAATCGACCTTGGGCGAACTGCTGGCGGCGGAAGCCGGTGTCGTCGTGGACCGCAGCCCCGACGATCTCCGTGAAGTTGGCAATTACGTGGCGGCATTGGAATATGGGTTACACCGTCTCAAGTCGCTCCCTCTCTCCCTAAGGCTGGTGCGGGAACTGCACGGCAAACTCATGGAGGGGGTGCGCGGCTACCATGCCACGCCGGGCGACTTTCGCCGCTCGCAAAATTGGATTGGCGAGCCAGGTTGCACGCTTGCCCAGGCGAGCTACGTGCCGCCGCCGCACGAGGAAATGATGGATCACTTAGCGGGCTGGGAGGAATTCCTGTACGACGACGCTTTGCCTCCCTTGGTTCAGGCGGCCCTGATGCACTACCAGTTTGAAGCCATTCATCCGTTTCTCGATGGAAACGGCCGCGTGGGGCGACTGCTGATCATCATCTTGCTGTGTCAGCGGGAGGTCTTACCTTTGCCGCTCCTTTATTTGAGCGCGTTCTTTGAGGCGACCCGGAGGGATTATTACGACCGAATCCGGGCGGTGACCGAGCACGGCGAATGGGAGCGTTGGCTGCACTATTTCTTCAACGGCGTCGCTCGACAGGCGGAAGACGCCGTGAGCCGTGCGGAACGCATCAACGCGCTGCTCGAGGAGTGGCGTCGGCACGTAGTCGCGGATTCCTCGATGGTTTCCGTGCGACTCTTGGACCTGATTGGCTCCAACCCGTACGTTACCCCGAGAAATGCGGAGAAGAAACTGGGTGTCGCCTACAACACGGCCGCGGATGCCATTCGCCGGCTGGAACGTCGGGGTATCCTGCAACAAGTCGGTAACAGCCGGCGCGATCGCGTATTCTGTGCCAAGGCTGTCTTGGATATCCTGGAGGAGCCCGCTCGATTGAAACCGGAGGTTGTTGCGTAGGCCCGCACGCCATGTCCAGGCCGGTCAAAACGAGGGGATGGGACAACCGCTTTGCTTCGTATCGCAAATGGGCCACGGTTCCTCGGATTCTGCGTCTTCTTGCGCTCCTCGCGGTCGTATTGGCTGGGGGATTTGTCGTCGCGTCGGTCGGCTTGGCTTGGCGTCTAACGGGCCCTACGAGGCGTCCGGTGGGAGACGTCCCGAGCCAACTTACCTTTCCAACGGAATCCGTCCGATTCTTGGCTAAAGACGGGAGGCGTCTGTGCGGCTGGTTCATACCCAACGCCAAGACCAAGCACGGAGTCATCCTGCTTCATGGTCACGGCGGCAACCGCCGACAGATGGTGGCTCGAGCGCAATTCCTGCGCGAGTCGGGATATTCGGTTCTGCTTTACGATGCCCGCGGTCAAGGTTTGAGTGAAGGGGACAAAGTGTCCGCCGGATGGTACGAGACCGCCGATCTACTCGGAGCGATCGATTTTCTCCGCTCAAAGGGTATGGATCACATCGGATGCATCGGGGCTTCGCAAGGCGGAGCAACCATCGCTCTGACCGGAGGTCGGCTGCCGGCAGCGGTGAAGTGGGTCGTCTTAGAGGAAACCTATCCGACCATGCGCGATGCGCTCGACCGGCGGTTCCGGAATCAATGCGGTCTCCCGGGATCGATCGCGGGAGTCTTGTTTGTGCCCCTTGCCGAATGGCGTCTGCAGGTCGCAGTCGACGACATCGCCCCGATTAGACACATGCGCGAACTGCCGTGTCCGGTCTTCGTAATTGGCGGCGAGAACGATCGCGAAACCATGCCCGGGAGCACCCGGGCCCTGTTTGACGCCGCATCGCGCCCAAAGGAACTTTGGATTGTCCCCGGTGCGGGGCACGTTGATATCTATGGTTTCGCCCATGAGGAGTACCGGCGACGAATTTTGGAGTTTATTGATCGATCGGAAGCTGATCGATGAGTCGTGCGGGGTGGTCCCGCCTTCGCGTCGCTACGGCGCGGCAGCCTTCGCTGCGGGCGGGTGGGATAGGGCGGTCGGTCGGAGGCCGGCGTCGCGCTGCTACGCCGTAGCAGCCTTTCGCATTGCGAACGGCTGATGGAATCGATCAGGTTCCACGACTCTCCCATGAAGTCGAATTCTGTTGAACGCCTAAGGCACGACGTAGACCTCGACCAGGGCGACGCCGGTGATGCCATGGGCTCCGCTGATTTGGGCCGTGTAGGCGCCGGGCGGTAACGTCACCACCATGGCGGAGTCGGCGGAACCGAGCGGCAACGCGAAGGCGCCGACGCCGCTCATTACGGACGGGCTGGCCGCTTGGAGCCCTACCGAGACCGCCGATTGGCCGGCAACCGGGGCCGTACCCCAGCCGGCATTGCTGGCAATCGCCGTACTCGTGCTGTCGAAGAGAGTCAGTATCGGATTGGACAGCACGCCAGCCACGCCATACTGGGTTAAGGTCGGGCCGACCCCCCGGATTAAGACCGTTTCTGAGGTTGTACCCGAGATGACAAAACCAGCCACCAAAACCTGCGAACCGGTGCCAACGAAAGCGCGGGTAGAGATATTGACCGGTTGCGCATCGACACTGACCGCAACCGTTGCGACCGTCGAGGTTATGGTCGTGCCGCTGGCGTCGGTTATAGTGACCGTGTAATTTCCCGCTTGCAGCGGGTTTACATTGGCCAGCGTCAGCGTGGAGCCGGTGTTGGTCGCCGACCCGGCGGAGCCCTCATTTTGCACCGTTTGCGTAAATGCGGTTCCTCCGGGAATGTTCACTTCGTTCAATTGCCATTGAAAGGTCAAACCGCTTCCGGTGGCCGTGACGCTGAGAATTGGGCTAGAACCGCAATCGGTGGTTTGGCTCGCGGGTTCCTGGAGAATCGCCAGACCGACCGGAGCTCCGGAAGCGTTTACCGCGACCCTGAACATGGTCGCGGGACGCTGCCCTTGATCCCCATCCGTAACGCCGATTATCGACCCATCGCCCAGCGCCACGAGGGATCCGTCCAAACTGGGTGTGGATAACTCAGCAGACTCGACCGTGCCAGATCCGTCATTCGCCAACCGAGAAACGGTGCCTAGGTACGGAAGTTGTGCTGAGATGTCGAGTGTCCAGCCGGTTGCGTAGAGCGCACCATCGCTACCCTGGGTCAGGTTGGCCGTGCCCTCCATCGCGCCAACCGTTGAATAGCCACTACCATCGGGCCGAATCTTGAACACCGTGGCGGCGATGCCATAAAGATCGCCGTCCTGGCCAAAGATCAATCGTCCGCTCGGGCCACCGCCCGCCGTAAATTGGTGCAGGATGGTGAAATCACTCCCGTCGGGATTTATCTTAAAAACCGCGCCTGGAGCGGGGTCAATTTCGGAGCCAGATGCTCCCCCATACAGGACGCCGTCGGTCCCTTGGACGACACCGGCGGACGGCGAGGGGGCATCCGAAGCTATATCTAAGAAGTTATGAAGCACGGACGCTTTTGAACCATCAGTGGCGATTCGAAGGAGAGTGCCAAAACCCGCCGATCCGCCCTGTACCGTCGTGACGTACAAGAAACCGTTCGTCCCCTGGGTGATTCCGTTCGGATAAATTCCGTAGGGGGTCGATCCCAATCCACAAAGGACCGAATAGCCCGTTCCGTCGGGAGCAATCGAAAAGATCGTGCCGGCATTATTTGGTCCGCCGTACGATGTGATTCCATAAAGTCGACCATCCTGACCGACGAGAATGGCCGAAGGATTTTGTCCATCGAGGCCGTCATTTTGGAAGAAATGCAAGTTGGTCCAACCTGTGCCGTCGGGTTTAACCGAAAATACCGTGCCATATGCGGTGGTTCCGTAAAGGCTCCCGCTCGGCCCAATGCAAAGTGCGGTGGGATCTGCGGTCGGGGTGTTTCGTCCGAAATCGTAAGTCGAGATCGCTTTGCCATTGGCTATATCGAGCTGGACCAACGCGCCGATCCCTGCCGACCCGCCATTGGGATCGACGAGGTAGAGACCGCCGTTGGAGAGTTGCACGATGGTGCCGCTGGCTGCATTTCCGCCAAACGACAACGGGCTGATCATTTGGTTGCCGGTGCCATCCTTTTGCAGACGGAACGCGATCGTGTCTGGGGCCATCAAGCTCGTCCCGGGCACCCGCCCTAGCCCATATAGGTAGCCATCCGCTCCCTCCAACAACCCGCTGGAAATGTAAGCCCCGCCGGATGGCGGGAAGGTCTTCAAAATCTGATACCCGGTGCCGTCGATATTCAGTCGGAAGACGGTGCCAGCACCTTCGGCGCTTTGAAGCGTTGTTCCGTAAAGAGCCCCATCGCTTGCCAATACGAGCGCGGAAGCGGGAAGATTTCCATCATTGGCGGTCGAGCCAAAGCTATACAGGATGTGATAATTCGATCCATCGGACTGGATTGCAAAAACGCTTCCCAGGCCGAACGATCCTCCATTGTAACTAGTGCCGTAAAGGGTGCCTCCAGATCCAAAGATGACTGGTCCGCTGGCTGAACGATCGGTGTTTTCGGATGAATAGTTGAAGCTGTAGATCACCGAAAAAGACTTTCCCGTGCAATCTAGTCTAAAAAGGGTGCCGGCGCCGTGGGCGCCGCCTGCCGCCGTCGTTCCGTAAAGGTAGCCATCTGGCCCTACAACCAAAGAATTGCTGTATTGTCCTTCGCTCGCATTCGGATTGAGGGTATGAAGAACAGCGAAGCCGGAGCCGTCCTCGCTTACGCGAAAAATGGTGCCGTCCGAGCAGGTACCATAGAGAGCCGCATTGGGGCCTTGGGTTAGGTTTGACGCCGGCGCGATGGTCGGGGGGATCGTGGCGATAGGCGAATACCCCGTTGCATTCGGGCCAATCCTAAAGACAGTGCGACGAGAGGCGGTTAGGTCATAGAAAAGGCCATCTGGTCCGACTACCGGTTCAGCCGAGACACCGGTATCGATTCCGTTGGGGATTGTCAGCAAGGGCTGGACGGCAAGGTCGACCGCCCGACTTGTCGTTCCGAAAAGTGCGACGACGAGGATGATTGAACTTGGCGGAAGCTTCATGTTGGTTTTCCCCGAATGGCCCGCGACTGATTTGTTGGGTTTTCAATTGGCGGAGAATAGCTGTGGTAGTAACTAGAAGTAAATGGGTTAAGAAACAGCTTCACTTTGCCGAGATGGTGTCGCTCGCCGGGCACAAGGCCGATGCCCTGATTCGATACGACAATGCAGGAGGTGCAACCCGCTATTCGATGAGACGGCAGCACTCAATCT
>CAZWMF010000317.1:0-5180 GCA_964634535.1 uncultured Opitutaceae bacterium
ATTCCGCGGTGGCCTCGTCGATCGACGAGGAGGTGGAGAAGATGCGCTGGTCCGTGAAATGGGGCGGCGACACGCTGATGGACCTGTCGACCGGCCGCAACATCCACCAGACGCGCGAATGGATCCTGCGCAATTGCCCGGTGCCGGTCGGGACGGTGCCCATCTATCAGGCCCTGGAAAAGGCGGGCGGACGGCCCGAGGCGCTGACCTGGGAGATTTTTCGGGATACCCTGATCGAACAGGCTGAACAGGGCGTGGATTACTTCACGATCCACGCCGGGGTGCTTCTGCGCTACGTTCCGCTGACCGCCCGGCGCATGACCGGCATCGTCAGCCGCGGCGGTTCGATCATGGCCAAATGGTGCCTGGCCCACCACCAGGAGAACTTCCTCTACACCCGCTGGGACGACATCTGCGCGATCATGGCGGCCTACGACGTCGCCTTTTCGATCGGCGACGGATTGCGGCCGGGTTCGATCGCCGATGCGAACGACGAGGCCCAATTCGGGGAGTTGAAGGCGCAGGGCGACCTGACCCTGCGGGCCTGGGAACACGGCGTCCAGGTGATGTGCGAAGGGCCGGGCCACGTGCCGATGCACCTGATCGCGGACAACATGACCAAGCAGCTCGAGTGGTGCCACGAGGCGCCCTTTTACACGCTCGGGCCGCTCACCACCGACATCGCGCCGGGTTACGACCATATCACCAGCGCGATCGGCGCGGCGATGATCGGCTGGCACGGCACCGCCATGCTGTGTTACGTGACGCCCAAGGAGCACCTCGGCCTGCCCGATCGCGACGACGTCCGGGCCGGAGTCATCGCCTATAAGATCGCGGCCCACGCCGCCGACCTGGCCAAGGGCCATCCCGCGGCGCAATACCGGGACAACGCCCTGTCCAAGGCCCGTTTCGAGTTCCGCTGGGAGGATCAATTCAATCTCTCGCTCGATCCCGAGCGCGCCCGCGAGTACCACGATGCGACGCTGCCGCAGGAAAGCGCGAAGGCGGCGCATTTCTGCTCCATGTGCGGGCCGCAATTCTGTTCGATGAAGATCACCGAGGACGTGCGCCGCTACGCCGAGGAGCAGGGGCTCGACCCGGGCGCGGCCATCGAGGCCGGGCTGCAGGCCAAGGCCGGGGAGTTCCGGCAGGCCGGCGGCGAAATCTATGTCGACTCGACCGGGGGAACGCGGCCGTGAGCGGCGCGGCCACGCTTCACCGGGTTTTTGTGAACGACCGGGCCCGGGAGGTTCCGGCGGAAACCGTGCTGGCCAATCTGATCCGGGAACTCGGGTTGGCGGATCGAAAGGGGGTCGCCGCCGCGGTCAATGGAGCGGTGGTGCCGCGGGGCGCGTGGGCTGGCCGGGGGCTCCAGCCGGACGATCGAGTTCTCGTGATCCAGGCGACCCAGGGAGGCTGAACGACCATGGCCCTCGCTCCCAACCAACGCCACCCCGTGATGGCGATCACTCAAGGCGGCGTGGCCCTGGGCCACGCCGAGCAGGCGGCCCAGCTGTGCGCGGCCGGAGTGCGCTGGATCCAGCTGCGGATGAAGGACGCGCCCCGCGCCGCCTGGTTGGACACCGCGCGCCAGGTCGCGGCCATCTGCCGGGCCCACGGGGCCGTGTGCATCGTCAACGACAGCGTGGAAATCGCGCTGGAGGCGGGCGCCGACGGCGCGCACCTCGGTCGCACCGATCTCGATTGGCGCGAGGCGCGCCGGCGCCTCGGACCCGACCGCATCCTCGGGGGCACCGTCAACTATCTGGCGGAGGCCGACCAGGCGGCGCAGGCGGCCTGCCTGGACTACGTGGGCATCGGTCCATTGCGCTTCACCCGGACCAAGCGGGATCTCGCGCCGCTGCAGGGCTTCGAGGGCCTGCGCGCCTTGCTGGCGCGGCTGGGCGCTCTGCCGGCCTGGGCGATCGGGGGCATCGAGGTGGCGGACCTGCCGGCGTTGCGCGCCTTGGGCGCGGCCGGCGCCGCGGTCTGCTCGGCCCTGCAGCGGGACGGACGGATCGCCGAAAACGTGGACGCCTTCCTCACCGCGTGGCCGGACGAGGGCGTCCGCTCCGCCGCTCCGCGTTCGGAGGTTTTGCCATGAAGACGTCCCCATTGGTCATCGCCGGCGTCGAATTCTCTTCCCGGCTGTTTGTCGGCACCGGCAAGTTCAGTTCGAGCGCCGTCATGCGGGCGAGCCTGGCGGCGTCCGGCACCCAACTGGTCACGGTCGCCCTGCGCCGGGTGCACACCGACGGTCGCCCGGACGATCTGCTGGGCGCCTTGGAGCCGGAGCGCTACCGGCTCCTGCCGAACACCTCGGGCGTGCGCGACGCCCGCGAGGCGGTGCTCGCGGCCGAATTGGCCCGCGAGGCGCTCGAGACCTCGTGGCTGAAACTCGAGATCCACCCGGATCCGAAATACCTCCTGCCCGACCCGGTCGAGACCCTCAAGGCCACCGTCGAATTGGTCAAACGCGGTTTCATCGTGCTGCCCTACGTCCACGCCGATCCGGTGCTGTGCAAGCAACTCGAGGAAGCCGGCGCCGCGGCGGTGATGCCGCTCGGAGCGCCGATCGGCAGCAACCGGGGGCTGGAATCGCGGGCCTTTCTGGAAATCATCATCGCCCAGTCCCGGGTGCCGGTCGTGGTCGACGCCGGCCTGGGCGCCCCGTCGCACGCGGCGGCGGCGCTCGAAATGGGCGCGGACGCGGTCCTGGTCAACACGGCGATCGCGGCGGCCGAGGATCCGGTCGGGATGGCGGTCGCCTTCAAGTTCGGGGTCGAGGCCGGCTGGACGGCGCGCGCGGCCGGCCTGCCGCAGGCCCCCGGCCGCCGGCGGGCGCAGGATGGGCCATTCGCCGAACCCACCTCGCCCCTCACGGCCTTTCTGACGGAGGCCTCCCCGTGACCTTCACCGACACCTGGCGCCAGCATGATTTTGCGGAAATTGGCCGGCGCATCCAGGCGCGCACCGCCGCGGATGTCCGCCGGGCGCTGCGGCGGGCGGGCGACGGGGCCGACCTGGATGATCTCGAGGCGTTGCTTTCGCCGGCGGCCGCGCCGTTTCTCGAGCAAATGGCCCAGATCAGCCATCGACTCACGGTCGAACGCTTCGGCCGGACGATGCAGCTCTACGCGCCCCTGTACCTGTCCAACATCTGCGCGAATATCTGCACGTACTGCGGATTCAGCGCCCAGAATCGGATTCCCCGGAAGGTGCTGAGCGATGCGGAGATCCGAGCCGAGGCTGACGCCTTGCGCGGGCTGGGCTTCGAGCACGTGCTGCTCGTGACCGGCGAAGCCGCTCGGGTGGGGCGCGATTATCTCGTGCACGCCCACCGGCTGTTGCGGCCAATATTCGCAAACCTGTCGATCGAAGTGCAGCCGCTGGACGAGGCCGATTACGCCGCGCTGCGCGAGGCCGGTTTGAGCGCCGTCCTCGTCTACCAGGAAACGTACGATGCGGCTGTGTATCCGCGCTTCCACCTCAAGGGGCCCAAGGCCGACATGGTCTATCGGCTGGAAACCCCCGACCGGCTGGGCCGGGCCGGCCTCAAGAAGATCGGCCTGGGCGCGCTTTTCGGTTTGAGCGACTGGCGCGCCGATGCCTGGTTCACCGGGCTGCATCTCGACTACCTGGAGCGGACCTATTGGCGGACCCGGTACAGCATTTCCTTCCCGCGGCTGCGGCCCCACGAGGGCGCGGACGTGGCGTTGACGGCCTTCGGGGAGCGCGACCTCGTGCAGGCGATGTGCGCGTTTCGGCTGTTTCGCCGGGAGGTCGAGCTGTCGCTGTCGACGCGCGAGCGCGCGGGCTTCCGCGATCGCGCGCTTGCGCTGGGCTTCACCGCGATGAGCGCCGGTTCGCGGACCAATCCGGGCGGGTATGCGAGCTCGCCCGACTCGCTCGAACAATTTGCGGTGGACGACGGGCGCAGTCCGGCCGACATCGCCGAGCTGCTGCGCCGGTCCGGGTATGAGCCGGTGTGGAAGGATTGGGATGCCACCTACGACGGGGAGGCGGCGCTCGCGCCAGCCGGGGAGGCGGCCGGCCGATGACGGCGTTCTCCGCGGCGGAGGTGGAGCGCTATCGGCGCCATTTTGCCCTGGCCGGATTTGGGCCCGCGGGCCAGGCCCGGCTCCGGGAGGCCACCGTGCTCGTCATCGGCGCGGGCGGACTCGGCTGCCCGACGCTGCTCTACCTGACCGCCGCGGGCGTCGGCCGGATCGTGCTGCTCGATTCGGACCGGGTGGAGATTTCCAATCTGCAGCGCCAAGTGCTGTTTCGGTCCGAGGACGTCGGCCAGCCCAAGGCCACCGCGGCCGCACGGCGACTGCAGGAGCTCAATCCGCTCGTGCAAATCGAAGCCCGGGTGGAGCGCTTTGCCCGCGCGAATGCCCGCGCCGCCGTGCGCGCCGTCGACCTGGTGGTGGACGGCTCGGATAATTTTGCCACGCGCTATCTGGTGAACGACGCCTGCGTCCTGGAAGATCGGCCCTGGGTCTACGGGGCGGTGCAAGGCTTCGAGGGGCAGGCGAGCGTGTTCAACTGGCGGGGCGGCCCGACCTACCGCTGCCTCTTCGCCGAGCCGCCGGCGCCTGGAACCGTGCCCAATTGCGCCGAGGCGGGCGTCCTGGGCGTGCTGCCGGGTCTGGTCGGCCTGATCCAGGCGACCGAGGCGATCAAGCTATTGACTGGGATCGGCGAGCCCTTGAGCGGCCGGCTCTGGCTATTCGATGCGCTCGGGTTGCGGACCCAAATGGTGGCGCTGGCCGCCGATCCGCGCAGCCGGGATATTCACGATCTGCCGCCGGAAGGCTACGGGGCGGTCTGTGCCGTTCCCGCCGCGGCCGGGGCGGACGATCCGGAGGAGATCGGTGTGACCGACCTGCGGACGGCGCTCGCGGGCGCGGCGCCGCCCCAACTGATCGACGTGCGGGAGGCCTGGGAGCGGGTCGACGGCTCGATCGAGCCGTCCGTGCACATTCCGCTCGGCCGGTTCGAGGACGGGGCGGCCGGTCCCGCGCTCGTCCTGCTCGATCCGGCGGCGCCGACCGTCGTGTACTGCGCGGCCGGCGTGCGCAGCCTGCGGGCCGCCCGCCTTCTGCGGGAACGCCACGGCTTCCGCGACGCCGTGAGCCTGCGCGGCGGCTACCACCAATGGGCCGGGTGAGGCC
>CAZWMF010000318.1:0-5171 GCA_964634535.1 uncultured Opitutaceae bacterium
CCTCATGCCGCGGGTGCAGCCACCCACGCCCCAGCCCCTGCCCCCATTCCCGAACGCGGCCGCAATCATCATTCAGACGGCGCCGGCTGAGTTTTTCGCCGCGGGCACTGGAGTGAGCATCCGATTCTTGCCGCATTTTCCCGAACCCTCCAACGTGGGGTTGGCGACCGTGGAGGAAGGGAGGTTCGAGAACGGGCAATGGGTTCCGGGACGGCTGCTGGCCGGCGACGACACCGGCGACGGTAGCGTGATCCTGCCGCGCTTGTTTGAGGATCCGGAGCACCCGGCGCTCTTTGGCCCCAGTCAGCAGGGAATCCAACGCGTGACTGTCTACCGTTACCGGTAGCCCAGAAACCACCGGCGGTATTTTCTTGTGAGGGCGCGAACGAGCCGCGCCGCCGGCTTCGCCTCCGCTCCTATCTCATGGCGCTGGCGATTTTCTTCTCGCTCGCTCCGCTGTCCTACTTTTCCGGCAGGACAACCGTTCCGGCCTGCCTCGAACGCTTATCGTAGCGGGCACGACTCTTCTGATATCATTATAGCGCCCGTCACGAGAGAATCTCGCCAGCTCAGTCCGCCGCCACTCCTCGCATCGTGAGCGCACCAACGAAACCGGCCCGAACCAAAGTCCGACCGGGCCAGCTATTGATCGACGGCGACTTCGTGAAACCGGTGACGTAGTTTCTCGACGCCCATGCGCATCACACCTATCCCCATCACGCCCGGGGCAGGCCGGCGAAGCTCTGTCCCGTCGCCGCTCTTTGGCGATTTCCAACTTTTAAATGGCTTGCCGGGACAGCCGGCCGGAATCAGGCAAAGAGGATCGGCAGGAGTACTCCGACCCCCAGGACAAACACCGCCAACGCCGGCGCCGGCGAGAAGGGCACACCGGCGCGGCCCCGCTCCAGTTCGGCCAACCGGGAATCCGCCCGCAGGTTGCGAGCGGCCCGGCGTTCGAATGCCAGGAATAGATTGGCCACCACCACGCCGAAGAGGAGGTGGGCGATGAGCGATGGCAGCAGGGCGCCCGCGGCTTCCGACGTCCAATCGCACTCCCCGGTGCGGAGCAGGGGCAGCAGCGTCAGCGGCCCGGCGTACCACCAGATCAATCCGACCACAAATCCCCAGAGGCTGCCGAAGACGGCGTTGAACGTTTCGCCGCGGAAGAGAAACCCATAACTGGCACCGATGAACGTGCTGACCACGAGGTGCAGGCCGATTCCAATGGTGGTGGAGAGGCCCGAATCGAGGCCGGCCAGCTTGGCGAGCACCCCCGTCCGGACCATCAACGGCAGAACGACCAAACCCCCGGCGAGGCCGGCGGCGGAACCCCAGGCCAGGGACCGCAACAGGTGCACGCCGGGTCCCTCGCGTTTTCGGTTGAGTGGGTCGGCGTCGACGAACAGGCGCGTCCAGACAGCGTCGAACGCCGCATAGACGACGCCGAGAATCAATCCGTAGAGAATATGGCCGACCATCGGTCCGAAAAACGGCATGGCGCGCGCGGCCGACCAAGCCACCCCGCGGCCCGCGGCCAAGGGAAATAGCGTCAGCGGGCCCAGAAACCACCAAAACAGGGCGTAGGCTATTCCCCACCCCATGGACGAACCCAGGTTTCGAACTTCCGACTGAAAGAGGGCGCCAAAGGTGCACCCGATCAGGCAGGCCACCGCAAAATGGAGGGCCACCATGCGAAAGTGAGTGCCCAATGGGTCCAATCCGCTGATCAATGGATAAAAATCGCCCGCGTACATCCAGCGGCTGAAAATCAGGGCGGCGGCCAACCCCGCCAATCCGCCGGCCGAAATGGCCCGTCCCCAGTGCCAGCGCGCTCCCGGCGGCTCGACCCGCCTTCCCCGGATGCCAAGGGCCACCCCGACCGGCGCCCCGATGCAAAGGATGCACGCAACCAACTCGGTGAAACGCGTCCAGGCTTGTCCAGGCCCCTCGACCGGCGCAATCCCGGCGAAACGAAAGGCGGTCGCCACGAACGAAAGCACGATCCAATACACAAATCCGGTCCCCAGTCCCCAGATCAGCCCGCCACCGGCGCTCAAGGCCCGGCCGCGGATGCCGATTGCGCAGATCAACCCGAAGACCGCCCCCAAGGCGATCGTTCTCCCCGGAGCGACTTGGCCGGTGGCAGCCGCCAGTCCGCCACCCCCGGCGCCGACGGTCACGGCCAATGCCAAGTCGATCCAGCGGATCGCGGGCACTGCGGCGACCCGAGAGGCAACGGATGAATCCTGCGGTTCGGCCATGGCGGGGGGTTGTTCTACTTGAGGTCGATGGTCTGCACGATGTCGCGGGGGAAAAACAATTCGAATGTCCAGTCGAGGAGAACCCGGGCCTTCCGCTCCAGGCCGGGCAGCTTCGAGACGTAAATCGCCCGCCACATCATCCACGCCAGGAGTCCGGAAAATCGGAGCTTCCTCTTCCGAGCAAACGGCAGAGTGAATTCGGCGCACGCGGTTTGGTGCCCGATCACGCAAAGGGCGCCCAGCGACTCGAAATGGAAGGACCGAGGCGCGTGGCCGCGGAGCACTCGGCCGAGATTGCGGGCAAGGGTCCGACCTTCCCGCAGGGCGAATTGGGCCGTCGGCGGACAGGGGACGCCGGTGCGCCCGTCCTTGAGGGCAGCGCAGTCGCCCAGCGCCCAGATCCCGGGGCGGCCGGGCACGGCCATGGTGTCCTCGACCACAACGGCGCCGCGTTTGTCCGTCTCAAGGCCGGTTGATTTCAGCCAGGGGTTGGGCGCGGTTCCGGCCGTCCACACCAGAGTGTGGGTGGGCAGTTCGCCATCGCTGAGCGTCACCCGGTCGGCCGCGGCGTCCAGCACGCGGGTGCCAAGGCGGAATTCGACGCCCCGCGCCGCCATCCGCTCCCGGGCATACGTCCCCAGCGAGTCGCTGAGCTCCGCCAGGATCCGATCTCGCGAATGCACCAACACGGTGCGGATTTCATCGGCGGCCACCGCGGGATAATCGGGCGCTATCCCGCGAGTGAAGTCATTGATCGCCCCGGCGAGCTCCACGCCGGCAAAACCACCGCCGGCGACCACGAACGTAATCAGGGCCCGCCGGACTTGCGGGTCGGATTCGCGGTCGGCCTGCTCGAACATTTCGATGATGTGGTTGCGAATGCGGATCGCGTCCAAGAGGGTCTTGAAGTCGAAGGCGTGCGCCTCGAGATTCGCCGCGCCAAAATAGTTCGAGACCGATCCCACCGCCAAGACCAGGTGGTCGAAGGGTATTTCCCGCGCGGAAGCGACGTGCGCGCCCACGGGTGAGACCCGGACGATCCGCCGCTCAAGATCGACAAGATCGGCGCGCCCTCGCACAAACTCGGTTTGGCGGAGCGATGTGCGCAAGGGCGTGCTGATGTGGCTGGCCTCCAAGCTGCCGCCGGCCACCTCCGCCAACATTGGAGTGAAGAGCAACGCATTCTGCTCGCTGACCAGGTCGACCGACACCGATGGGTCGCCTCGCAGCTCTCGCTCGAGCCACCAGGCGGTGGTCATTCCGGCGAATCCGCCGCCGAGGATCACAATGCGCCGGGGCGCGGGGGGACGCATCGGGGCGGGATCGGATTCGGGCCCCACGAACCGGTCGACCAGCTCGTTCAGGGCCTGGGTAAAAAAGCCCAAGAAGCCGCCGAAGAGGATCCACCCCGCCAGGGCCGGCAATTGCGCGCGCAATGCCTCCGCGCCGAAGGCGGGAGACCCCCCCGGAACGCTCCGGCCTTCCAAGCCCGCGGTAAGGATCCACAGGGGCAGGCCCAGGGCGGCGGCCGCCATGATCCCTTCGACGTAGGCCCGGCGAACGCGGCCGAGTCCGCCGGCGAAAACCACTCCGGTCGCGATGCCCCAAGCAAAACTGAAGTGCGTCCCCGGATTCGCCGCCCACCGGAACACCCCGGCCGCGGCGGCGGCGGCGGCGCCAATGAGACTGCGTCGGATCATGGACTTCATGGAGGAGATTCGCCGGGGGGCGCGGGACGACCGCGGCACCTCGCCTGATCGGAAAGGCAGCGCATGGTCCGTGAATGGTGTTAAGGGATGAGCCGCCGCCGGTGAGATTATTCCCGGGCGCCACCGCTTTGTCACGCGGCGGCGCATACGGCCTGGCACAGGCGAGCAGTTCAACTCGAACAACAGCAACTTCGCGTCGGTTCCCGCAGCCATCAGTCAATCCGTTCGAAGTTCTCCATCCCACCACAGGCCGCCAAAAACAAGAACCGCCGGCTTGGTTGAAGGCCGCGGTTCTTTTGGCGGGAATCCGCCTTGGGCATTCAGCAACCGCAGGCCATACGCGTAGACCGACGAACTCTCGGGTTTGCACAGTTCCGCAATCGGCAGTCATGGTCCACGCCCCATTCCGTGCAAGATATGGTTGACCGGGTTTGATCGAGCATCGACAAATGGCATCATAACCAATGTTTCCATGACAATCATGCCGGGCGCTAGCCCCGGTTGGGCTATTAGAAATCTGCAAAGGCAGATTGAGCGACCGTTGCGCCGGCGCTTCGTCTTAGGCGTTGCCTTAATGCTGGCGAATCAATTTCAGCCACTCAGCGCTCAAGCGGATGCTCCTCAGCCGGCGCCGCAGCCCTGGCAATACCGGGAAGCCGCCTATTTTCAAACGATCGTCAAGGTACGAAAGGGCGATCCGGAGGCGCAGCGCGATTTTGATCAGACTCTGACGGAATTCGAGAAACGTCCGATGTCCCGAACGCCCATGGAGAATATGGACATCCTTGGTACATTCTACATTCCGAAGGAAGGATTTGAAAAGGCACTGCCCATTGTCGCGATGAATGCCGTGCTCGGTTGGTATGACGCGTTGCGTTATGGCTCCAATTCAGGAAGAGCCGAGATCATCAACAATCGGCGGTTTTTCCTTCGTCCCATTGCGTTTAGCGGGAAGGAGAGGTCACAGGAGGCGATTAACTTCCTGACGACCAATCCGAAACGCGCGCAAACCTTGATTGAGCAGGGGATCGGATTTGCAGAAAAATACAAAGATGCCCCCACTTACGACCATCGATGGCCGTCGGCATTCGGATTGGAGCGCATGATCGATGGATTAGGGGGAAAGAGCACGACCGTGCCATTGCCGATTGAGAAATGGCCGGCTGCTTGGGAGGAATCGAAGCAACGAGTTCGCTCGTTC
>CAZWMF010000319.1:0-5162 GCA_964634535.1 uncultured Opitutaceae bacterium
GCGTGTGTCGCGATAATGATAGGGATAGCCCAACAGGTCGCCGTTTTTGTCCAGCAGCACGTAGTCGACGCCCCAGGTATCCACGCCCACCGACGCCAATCGGGCGCCCCGCGGCAGCAGATCGGCGGCCTTGCCCAAGCCCGTGCGAATCTCGCGCCAGAGCTTCGCCACATCCCAGTAGTCGTGGCGGCCCAGGGAATGAAAGGTGTTCGCGAAGCGGTGGGCCTCGACGAGCTTCAGGCGATCGCGGGCCCACGTTCCCAGGATGACCCGGCCCGAGGTGGCCCCCAAATCGACGGCGGCGCAATGAAGAGACGAGGACATGGAATACTTTTGGGGGTGATCCGCTTCCGGTCTGAGGTTTCGACGGGCGCTAGCGAAGCGTACTGATCTGAAGGTTAATCCCTCACGACAGTGGATAAGGTGCACAGAGCTGGCCGAGGGTGAAGAACAAAGCGCGATTGAGGGCCGCCGTGCGATGCCCTGGTCCGCAAGGAATTCTCGACGGAAATGAACCGACGTCCTGGTTCCGTGCGGGCCCCGTTTCCGCCGCCCCGCGCCCGGCGGCAGACGGCATTTTCGATTGCCAGCCCATAAGGGCGCCGCAGTTTAGACGGTTGCCATGCTGACGAACAAGCGGCCGGCTTTGACGGGCAAACGCGTGCAGTTGATGGCCACCTGCCTGTGCGATGCGTTTCACGACGACGTGGCGGTGGCCACGGTGCAGGTGCTCGAGCACCTGGGATGCACGGTCGACTTTCCCGAGGGGCAGACCTGCTGCGGCCAGCCCGCTTTCAACGGCGGGGATTGGGCGGCGTCCCGCAAGGTCGTCCGGCACACCGTGCGGACCTTCGCCGGGGCCGATCCGGTGGTCGTGCCGTCCGGTTCCTGCGCGGCCATGCTGTTTCACGGCGCCCCGCTCGAATTCGAGCACGAGACCGATCGGGCGCAGATCGAGGAACTCGGCCGGCGCACCTGGGAGCTGGTCGACCTCATCGTGAACGGGCTCGGGATCGACCGCTGGCCCGGCGAGTACCCGGCCCGGATCGCCTTTCATCGCTCCTGCCACACCCGGGGCTCGGGCAGCGCCGAAGCGGCGCTGGCTCTCCTGGGGTCCATTTCCGGAGTGGAGGTGATACCCTTTGGCGAAGGCGAACAGTGCTGCGGGTTCGGCGGCACCTTCGCGGTGAGCTTCCCGCACATCTCCTCCCAGATGGGTCAACTCAAACTCGAGCACATTCGCGCCGTCCAGCCCGACGAACTCGTCTCCCTCGATATGAGCTGCCTCATGCATCTGTCGGGCCTGGCTACGAAAGCGGGCCGGCCCATCCGGATCCGGCACGTGGCCCAGGTGCTGCGCGACGCCCTGCTTCGCGCCAACCTGCTGAAGAGCTGACCGCCATGGCCGTCCAACCCATCGATCAATTCGCCGCGCGATTGCCCGCCGGCACCCGGGCCGCGGTCTACGACGGAAGCAAGAAGGGCCACGAAAAACGCACCCAGCTCCTGTTCGACCATTTTGCCGATCCCAACCGGCTGCGCCGGATCGCCGGTGAGATCAAGCAGCACGTGGTCGAGAATCTCGACACGTACCTGCCGATGGCCGAAGCGCAGATGAAGGCCCACGGAATCCAGGTTCATTGGGCCCGCGACGCCGAGGCGGCCAATCAGGCGGTCCTGCGGATCATGCAGGCCCGCGGCGCCACCAAACTGGTCAAATCCAAGACCATGGTGAGCGAGGAAACCGCCCTGGCGGATTTTCTCGGGCGGCACGGGATCGAGGCGCTCGAGACCGATCTCGGGGAATTCATCGTCCAACTCGACCACGATCACCCCTCGCACATCGTCAAGCCGATCATTCACAAGAATCGCCGGGAGATCGCCGCCCTGTTCGAAAAACATGGGCTGGGCCCGCATGACGAGGAGCCGCAGGTCATCACCGCGCGGGCCCGCCAATTCATGCGGCGCAAGTACCTGGAAGCCGACGTGGGGCTGACCGGAGCCAATTTCCTCGTGGCGGAAAGCGGTCGGATCGTGCTCGTGACCAACGAAGGCAACTCGCGTTTCTGCCTCGCGGCCACCCGGGTCCACATCGCGATGATCGGCATCGAAAAGCTCGTGCCGCGCGACCGCGATCTCGTCCTGTTGCTCAATTTGCTCGCCCGCTCGGGCACGGCCCAGGATCTCACCGTCTACACCGAATTCATCCAGGGCCCGAAGGGGCCCGGCCAACCCGATGGCCCCGAGGAAACCCACGTCATCCTGGTCGACAACGGCCGCACCGACGTTCTGGCGAGCGATTGCCGGGAGATTCTGCGCTGCATCCGCTGCGGCGCCTGCCTGAACGTGTGTCCGGTCTACCGGCAGGCGAGCGGCCACGCCTACCGCAGCGTCTATCCGGGACCGGTGGGCGCGGTCCTCTCGCCGCTGCTCCTGGGCGAGCGCTTCGCCGAGAAGGCCGATCTGCCGAAGGCCTCGAGCCTGTGCGGGGCCTGCAACGAGGTGTGCCCGGTCAATATCCCGATTCCGGACCTGCTGCTCCGGCTGCGCGACAAGGCCAAGCGGGCACACGTCCCCTCGCCCGGCACGCCGCCGATGGGCGGAT
Source organism: uncultured Opitutaceae bacterium (assembly GCA_964634535.1). Taxonomy (GTDB): domain Bacteria; phylum Verrucomicrobiota; class Verrucomicrobiia; order Opitutales; family Opitutaceae; genus Palsa-1447. The sequence goes on from CAZWMF010000319.1 coordinate 2,606, forward strand.
GGGCGCTACTCGCCACCCGGCCGACCGTCTGGAAGGCGGCGCTCGCGGCCGGCCGAATCGTCAACTACCTGCCCACCCGCCTCCTGCCGATTCCGCCGCTGCGCGCCTGGGAGCGCACGCGCACGCTGCCCAAGTGGCGCGGCGGCGACTTCCGACGGTGGCTCAAGGCGCGACGGCGCGAGCGCTGACGGGTCATGGACGAGCCGGCGCCCGCGCCCCCCGAACCCTATATTCTGCCCGAGACCCGGCTGCGGGAATTCAGCGCGCGGGCCCTGATCACGGGCACCGTCCTCGGCATGGCCTTTGGCGCCTCGTCGCTCTACCTCGTCTTGAAGGTCGGGCTCACCGTCAGCGCCTCGATCCCGGTTGCCGTCATCTCGCTCTCGTTCTACCGGCTCGTGGCCAAGCTCGGCGGGCGCGACGCCACCATCCTGGAAAACAACCTGGCCCAGACGGCCGGTTCGGCCGGCGAGTCGATCGCCTTTGGCGTGGGCGCGACGATGCCGGCCATTCTGATCCTGGGCTACGACCTGGACGTCACCCGGGTGCTGTTGGTCGGCGTTCTGGGCGGACTGCTCGGCATCCTGATGATGATACCGCTTCGCCGGGCCTTGATCGTGCGCGAGCACGGCCTCCTCAAGTACCCCGAGGGCACCGCCTGCGCCCTCGTGCTGGCCGCCGGGGCGAGCGCGGAAGACCGGGCACAGGCCTCGCCTTCGGCCCGGGCGGACATGCACCGCTGGGGCGGGGCCGGCGCGGCGGCCGCCTCCGGCGGGCGGGTCATCTTCACCGGTTTTCTGATCGGCTTTGTCTATAAGACGCTCAACGCGGCCCTGCGGTGCTGGCGGGAAGTGCCCGCCCGAATCTTCGGCGCATCGTTCAAAGGCGGCTCGGTAAGCGCGGAAATTTCCCCGGAATTGCTGGGGGTCGGCTACATCATCGGTCCGCGCATCGCCGCCCTGATGTTCGGCGGCGGCGTGCTGGCCTACCTGGTCCTGATTCCGCTGATCGCCTTCTTCGGCGGGGCCCGGCCGACTCCGGTGGCCCCGGGGACGATCCCGATCGATCGCATGAGTCCCGACGATATCCGGTCGGCCTACCTCCTGTACATCGGCGCCGGCGCCGTCGCCGCCGGCGGCATCATCAGCCTGGTGCGATCCCTGCCCACGATCGGGAAGGGCCTGCGCGGCGGCTGGCGGGCGGTGGGCGGAGCCGGCCGCGGACCCGCGGCCGCCGGCGTTCGCGTGCGGACCGATCGCGACCTGTCGATGAAGACGGTGGGCATCGGATTGATCGTGCTTCTGGCGGCGATCGCCCTGGCTCCACCCCTGCATATGAATGCGCTCGGCGCGGGCCTCGTCGTCTTTTTTGGCTTCCTCTTCGTCGCCGTGTCCTCTCGCCTCACCGGGGAAATCGGCTCGTCGTCGAATCCGATATCGGGGATGACCGTGGCCACCCTCCTGCTTACCTGCCTCAGTTTCCTCCTGGTCGGTTGGAAGGGCTCGGCTTATTACGTGACGGCCCTGTCGGTCGGCGCCATCGTCTGCATCGCGTCGTCGAACGGTGGGAGCACGTCCCAGGACCTCAAGACGGGCTTCTTGCTCGGAGCCACACCCCGCTCCCAGCAAATCGCCATTTTGGTCGGCGCGTTCGCCTCGGCCCTGATCATGGGCCCCTTGATTCGGCTGCTCAACGACCAGGCCACGGTATACGTGCCCATCGCCGAGGTGGCGCCGGCCGGACTCCAGGTCGACGTCGCCGGACTCAGCCCGGAGCGCGAAATCGCGCGGGGAACGCCGGATGCCCGCGCCTACCGCGTCTGGCACCGCACCCTCGCGGACGGGGCCAATGCGGAAAAGTTCCTGGTCGACGATTCGGGCCGGGCCGTGTGGCTCGTCGATCCCGGAATCAATGGAACCCACACCCGCCGGGCGGATGGCTCGGAGGTGCGCAAGTTGAGCGCGCCCAAGGCGGTCCTGATGAGCTACATCATCAAGGGAATATTGAGCCACCGTTTGCCCTGGGCGCTCGTCCTGCTCGGGGTCATGACCGCGCTCACCCTGGAATTGTGCGGCCTGCCGTCCCTCGCGTTCGCGGTGGGCGTCTACTTGCCCCTGTCGACGTCGGCGCCCATCTGGGCCGGCGGCCTCGTCCGGGGGTTGGTCGACTGGCGCCGGCGCCGCGCGCCGAACCAGGCCGGGAGCACACCGGCGCAACTCGCCGCCGAGGCCGACAAGAGCCCCGGCGTGCTCCTGGCCTCGGGCTACATCGCCGGCGGGGCCATCGCGGGGATTCTCATCGCCTTCCTGGCCGGCGTGCCGATGCTCGCGGGCGTGGATGCCAGCATCGAACGGTGGGCCGGCGCGCACAACCCGTTCTACCGCGGGTCCTGGGCCGATGCGGGATCCTTGGTCCCATTCCTGGCGCTGGTCGTCTTGCTCTATTTGGTCGGACGCGAAATCATCTTCAGCCATCGACCGGCGGCCGCGCCGGTCGGTTCGCCTCCACCGCCCAATCCGCCATGAACGACGATCGCGACTGGATTCTGGGCCGGGTC
>CAZWMF010000320.1:0-5141 GCA_964634535.1 uncultured Opitutaceae bacterium
CGCTGGGGTCGACCAGCGTCGTCCTGCAGTTCGACCTGAGCCGCAACATCGACGCGGCCGCCCGCGACGTGGAGGCGGCGATCAACGCGGCGCGCAGCTACCTGCCGAGCGACCTGCCGGGCAATCCGACCTATCGGAAGGTCAACCCGGCCGACGCGCCGATCATGATCATCTCGCTGACGTCGAAGACGCTGCCGCCGTCGGCCCTCTACGACGCGGCGGCGACCATTCTCGAGCAGAAGCTTTCCCAGATCGCGGGGGTGGGGCAGGTGTTCGTGGGCGGCAGCTCCGCGCCGGCCGTCCGGATCGATGTCAATCCGACCAAGGTGAACGCCATGGGCCTTTCCCTTGAAACCATCCGGACCGTGGTAGCGGCGGCGACGGCCAACGAGGCCAAGGGCCGGATCGCCGGGCCGCGCGAGCGCTGGCTCATTACGGCCGACGACCAGCTCATGGCCGCGAAGGACTATGCGCCTCTGGTCGTGAGCTACCAGCGCGGCGCCCCGGTGCGGCTATTCGATGTCGCGCGGGTCACCGACTCGGTCCAGACCGTCCGTTCGCTGGGTTTGGCCAACGGGCTGCCCGCGGCCTCGCTGATCATCTTTCGCCAGCCGGGGGCGAACATCATCACGACGGTCGACGGCATCAAGGCGGCCTTGCCGCAATTGCACGCCGCCATCAGCCCGGCCATCGACCTGACGATCATGCTCGATCAGACCGTGACCATCCGGGCCTCGGTGCGCGACGTCGAGCGCACGCTCGTGATCTCGATCGTTCTCGTGGTGTTGGTCGTCTTCGTGTTCTTGCGCGATGTGCGGGCGACCTTGATTCCCAGCGTGGCCGTGCCGGTTTCCCTGATCGGCACCTTTGCGGTCATGTACCTTTTGGGCTACAGCGTGGACAATCTGTCGCTCATGGCCATGACGATCGCGACGGGTTTCGTGGTGGACGACGCGATCGTCGTTCTCGAGAACATCACCCGCTATCGCGAGGCGGGCATGGCGCCGACCGAGGCGGCGCTCAAGGGCGCGGCCGAGATCGGCTCGACCGTCGTGTCGATGAGCGTCTCGCTGGTCGCGGTCTTTATTCCAATTCTGCTGATGGGCGGCCTGATCGGCCGGCTGTTCCGCGAGTTTGCGGTCACCTTGTCGATCGCGATCCTCGTCTCGCTGGTCGTGTCGCTCACCGCCACCCCGATGATGTGCTCGCGGCTCCTCAGCGAAAAGGGCCACGGCCGGTTCTACCGGGCCAGCGAGCGGGTCTTCGCCCGCATCCTCAAAGGCTATGAACGCAGTCTGCGCTGGGTCTTGCGCCATTCGCTGCTCACGCTGGGGGTCGCCATCCTCACCCTGGCGCTGAACGTTTATCTCTATATCAAGATCCAAGGGTTTCTTCCCACAGCAGGACACCGGTCGATTGTCGGGCAACATCATCGGCGACCAGGATCTGTCGTTTCCGGCGATGTCGGCCAAGCTGCGCCGATTGGCGGCCACCGTGCAGGCCGACCCGGCCGTGTCCACGGTCATCGCCTTCACTGGCGGCGGCGGGGGCACCACCACCAACACCGGCCGCATGTTCATCGCGCTCAAGCCGATTGGCGAACGCACTGCGACGGCCGACCAGGTGATCAACCGACTGCGGGCCAAATTGTCCGGCGTGGCCGGCGCCACGCTGATCCTCCAGGCGATTCAGGACGTGCGCACGGGCGGCCGCCAGAGTCCGGCGCAATACCAGTACACGATCCAAAGCGACAAATTGGACGACCTCAATCGGTGGAGCCCGGTGCTTCAGCGGGCGATGCGGCGGATTCCGATCATCACCGACGTCAACACCGACCAGCAGAACAACGGACTAGCCGCCAATCTGGTGATCGACCGGGCGACGGCCGCGCGACTGGGCATCACTCCGCAACAGATCGACAATATCTTGTACGACGCCTTTGGCGAACGGGAGATCGCCCGGACATTTACGGCGATGAACCAGTATTTTGTGGTGATGGAGGTCGCCCCGAGTTTTTGGCAGAATCCGGGCGCCCTAAATGATGTCTATGTCTCATCGTCGACCGGGGGCAGCGTGCCCCTGGCCGCCTTCGCGCATTTTCAGCCGGCCACCGCGCCGCTCGCCGTCAATCACACGGGCGTGTTTCCGTCTGTCACGCTGTCGTTCAATCTGGCCCCCGGCGTGGCCCTGGGCGACGCGGCCACGGCGATCGAGGCGGCCGAACGGGCGGTCGGCATGCCGTCCGGCCTGACCGGATACTTTAGCGGAACGGCCCAGGTCTTCACCCAGTCGTTGGCCAATGAACCGCTGCTCATCGCCTCGGCCGTCGCCGCCGTCTATATCGTCCTGGGCATGCTGTACGAGAGCTACACCCACCCGGTCACCATCCTGTCGACGCTGCCTTCGGCCGGGTTGGGCGCCCTGTTGGCGTTGCTGGTGACCCACACCGAATTGAGCCTGGTCGCGCTCGTCGGCATCATTCTCCTGATCGGCATCGTGAAGAAAAACGCGATCCTGATGATCGATTTTGCAATCGGCGTGGAGCGGCGGGAGGGGACGAGCCCAAAGGAGGCCGTGTTTCAGGCCTGTCTCCTGCGCTTTCGACCGATCATGATGACGACGATGGCGGCATTGCTCGGCGGCCTGCCGCTCGCCCTGGGCCACGGCATGGGGGCGGAACTGCGCCGGCCGCTGGGCATCGCGATCGTGGGCGGCCTGATCGTAAGCCAGGCGCTCACCCTTTACACTACGCCCGTGATCTACGTCTATATGGATCGACTCCGCCTCTGGGTCTTGCGGATGCGCCACAAATTGCCCGCCACCGAGGGAGCAGAACCCGCACCGGCATGATGAAAATGAGCAAACTTGTTTGGGGACCCGTGGTCTGGGCCAGCCTCGGCCTGGCCCTGGGGGGCTGCAACCTGGCGCCGCATTACGACAAGCCTGCGACCGACGTGCCGGCGACGTTCAAGGAGAATGTGGTGGCGGCTGGGTCGGCATCGGCGGGTCCGGCGCCAGCTGGCGCCGATTGGCGGCCGGCCGCTCCGAACGACGAACATCTGGGTGGGAAATGGTGGGAGCGATTCGGCGACCCGGATCTGAATGCCTTGGAGGAACGCGTGAGCGTCTCCAACCAGACGATTGCCCTGGCCGAGGCGAATTTCCGCCAGGCCCGTGCACTCGTGGGCGAGGCCCGCGCGGCCCTGTTTCCAACGGTCGCAGTGGCGCCGTCGGTTGTGCGCTCCCGCAGCAGCGCGGCCGGCGGGAACACTGCCGGGGCGTCGAGTTCGGGTTCCGCCTCTTCCGGACAACCGGGGCAGACGCACAACCAGTACACACTGCCCATCGATGCCTCGTACGAAATCGACCTATGGGGAGCGATTCGCAATGGAGTGGCGCAGAATCGCTACGCCGCCGAGGCGAGCGCGGCCGACGTGGCGGCGGCCATCCTCAGCACCCAGGCCGACCTCGCGACCGATTACTTCGAATTGCGCGCCACGGACGAGCAGCGGCATATCTTTGACACGACGCTCGCCGACTACCGGGCGAGTCTGCATCTCGTGTACGTCCTGCAGAAGTCCGGGATGGCCTCCGACGAGGATGTGGCCGAAGCCGTCGCCGCGCTCGACGCGGCCGAGGCCCAGTCCACGGACCTCGGTATCGCCCGCGCGCAATTTGAGCACGCCATCGCGGTCCTGCTCGGCGTGCCGCCGGCGCGGTTTGCCCTGCCCGCGGTGCGCTTTCACCCTCGGTTGCCGGCGATCCCGGTGGCCGTGCCCTCGGAAATCCTCGAGCGCCGGCCGGATATCGCCGCGGCCGAGCGGCGGGTGGCCGCCGCCAACGCCGGTATCGGTATCGCCCGGGCCGCGTATTTTCCTGAGCTAAGTTTGAGTGGAGCCTTTGGCTACCAGGCCAATCACTCCGCGCAGTGGTTCGACTGGCCAAATAGATTCTGGTCGGTGGGGCCGACCCTGGCCGAGACTCTTTTCGAAGGCGGGCTTCGCCGCGCCCAAAACGCAGCGGCCCGCGCGGCCTACGACGAGGCGGTCGCCGCGTATCGCCAGACCGCGCTCTCCGCTTTCCAAGCGGTGGAGGACGATTTGGTTGGACTGCGGTTGCTGTCCAAGGAGGTCGTCCAACAGCACGCGGCGGCCGAGTCCGCCCGGCACACGGTCGAACTATCGGTGGCGCGCTACAAAGCCGGCATCGATAGTTATGTGAACGTTATAACGGCCCAGAACGCATTCTTAACCAACCGCTTGGCAGAACTTCAGGTCCAACTTCGCCAGGTGTCGACGACGGTTGCCCTGATCAATAATCTCGGCGGCGGTTGGGATGCGACGCAGACGGGCGCCACCGAACGCGCGGCGGAAAAGCCTCCGCAACCGGACGGCCGCGCTCCCGGTGAAACAGTCGAAGCCGAACCCAATCCGCCCGCCGCGGCGGGTGCCGCGCCCGATCCCGAGGAATTGCTGCAACAGAACCGGGAGGACATGTCGCCCTCCGGTTCTGCAAGTAAATGACCTTAGGCCTTTTGGACTAAGCCGGCCTTGAGGGCCTTTACGGAAACCCAGAGGCGTTTGGTGCCGCCATTGGGCAGCTTGACGCGGACGCGTTGAAGGTTGGGTCGAAACTTGCGCCGCGTGATGCTCGTCACGTGCGTGCCGATGCCCCCGCTCTTCTTGCTCTGACCCTTGCGGTTGATGATGTTGCCCTTGACGGGGCGCCGACCGGTGATTGCACAGATTCTGGGCATGGTGGTGTTTAAATGGTGAAGGGTTGACGCTAGGCTATCGCTTGGCGGGAGCAAGCGTTTTTGCGCGTGCCCGGAGGTGCCATGCAGCTCGCAGGACCGGATTCCCGGCTTAACCGACGCCTTCGATGCGGTCGCGATAGACGTTTACAAGCTTGTTGGTCGTGAGACTCGATTCAATCTGCGGCCAAAGCCTTCCCAGCACGGCATGGAAATCCCGAAGGCGCATGTTGCCGAATCTCAGGTGCACAACGCGGGGCGGCGGATCTTGCACGATAATGCGCGCCGAGAAATCCGCGTCTTTCGAAACGATCACCAAGTCGCCTTTGCGGGCAAACTCCCAGAGCTCCGTGTCCGACGGGCTTGTCCCCAAGTCTGTCGCCAACAT
>CAZWMF010000321.1:0-5133 GCA_964634535.1 uncultured Opitutaceae bacterium
CCGGCCCGGCCGTTCCCTTCAGGTGGGCGAGGGGGCCGGTGAGATCGCGGTCGAACGCCGCGGCGGCGAGGACCCGGATCGCGGAGAGCGCCGGTCCGGTGGCGGCCGGGTCGGTGGCATCCGCCTCCACGAGAACGGTGGGTCGTTCGCCCCGGAGCAATTTGCGGGAAAAATCGACCGGGATATCGACCACGAACTGCACCTCGCCCAATTCGAGCAGCCGGGCCGTCTCCGACTCGGTCGCGGCCTCCCGGGTGATCGCAAAATAGTCGCTGTGGCGCAGCTCCCAAACCAGGGTGCGGGCAAACGGTCCATCGTCGGCCACCCGCAGGGCGGTGGGCAGATGCTTCGGATCGGAATTGATCGCGTAGCCGAAGATCACCAGTTGGAGGAGGGGAATGCCGATCATCATCCCGAACGTGATGCGGTCGCGTCGCATCTGGATGAATTCCTTCAGCACGATCGCCCACAGTCGGTGCAGAGTGAAACGGTGCATGGTCAGCTGAAATTGTCCCGCGAGCGGTCCATGAGGCTGATGAACACGTCCTCGAGTCCGCTGCGGATGCGCACGCACGCGTGGTCGGAAGACCGGACCGCGGCGATCGCGGCCTCCAGGCGGACGGGATCGCGGCCGCTTACATGGAGCGTGTTGCCGAAGGCGACCACCTGCTCGATGCCGTCGCGGCCCTGCAGGGTCTGGGCCACCGCGGCCAAGCCGCCGCCGGAGATCGACCAGGTGGTCAGGCCGGCGGAATTCACGACCTCGTCGACCGTGCCCTGGGCCAGCAGGTTGCCATAGGCCAGGTAGGCCAGCCGGTGGCAGCGCTCGGCCTCGTCCATGTAGTGGGTGGTGATCAGGACGGTGAGCCCCTGCGCGGCCAGGCCGTGGATCTCGTTCCAGAAATCCCGCCGCGCCTTGGGATCCACGCCGGCGGTGGGCTCGTCCAAGAGCAGCAGCCGGGGTTCGTGCAGCAGGCAGGCGGCCAACGCCAACCGCTGCTTCCAGCCGCCGGAGAGCTGGCCGGCCAGTTGGTGGCCGCGCTTTTCAAGGCCCAGCCGCACGAGGCTGCGCGCCACGGCGTCCTTGCGGTCCCGGATGCCATAGACGCGGGCGATGAAGTCGAGATTCTCGCGGATCGACAGATCCTCGTAATAGCTGAAGCGCTGGGTCATGTAGCCGACCTGCCGCTTGATTTGTTCCTGGTCGTGCCGAACGTCGTGGCCCAGGCAGAAGCCGCGGCCGGCGTCGGGCGTCAGGAGCCCGCAGAGCATGCGGATGAACGTGGTCTTGCCGCTGCCATTGGGCCCCAGGAATCCAAAAATCTCGCCGCGCTTCACCTGGAGGTCGACCGCGTTCACGACCGTTCGGCCGGCGAAGCGTTTGGTGATGCCGGTCACGTCGATCGCCAGCGGCCCGGCCGCGTCGCCCGCCGGCGTCATGGGACCAAGCGGACGTCCGCCGGCTGGCCGGGATGCAGATCCCGGGCGGTGGCTGGATCAAAGACGGCCTCGACCATGAACACGAGTTTCGCGCGATTGTCGCGATTGTAGAGCACGGGCGGCGTGTATTCGGGTTCCGCGGCGAGATAGCTGATATGGGCGCGGAGCGGTTGGGGTACGCCGGACAAGGCCACCTGCACGGCGTCCCCGAGCCGGAGGGCGCCGAGGTCGGTTTCGGATACGAAGAACCGAACCTTGAGGTTTTCCGGCGGCAGCAGGACCACGATTGGACTGCCGGCGGCCACAAATTCTCCGGGCCGATATAGGGTGTCGGCCACCAGCGCCGCCCTGGGGGCGGCCTGTTCCTTCTGTCGGACGCTCCAATCCGCCCGCGCCTGGGCCGCTTCCGCCGCCCGCACCTCGGCCTGGGCCGCGGCGACCGCGTCGGTCCGGCCGCCGAGTCCGGCCGTGGCCAGATCCGAATCGGCCGAGCGAAAGTCATTGAGGTCGGCCTCGTAAGTCAGTCGGGCGTGGTCGAGTTCGCTGGCCGCGATGGCGTTCTGCTTGAAGAGAGCCTCGGCGCGACTGAGATCGATGCGGGCGAGTTCGGCCGTCGCCTGCGCCGCTTGCCGCCGGGCATTCAGGGCCGCCAGTTCGGAGGGCCGCGATCCTTTCTGCAGATCCGCCCAGCGCTCCCGGGCCGCCTGGAGTTCGCCCGCCGCTTCGCGCTGCGCGGCGAGTTCGGCGTCGCGCTCGAGGCGGAAGAGGGTGGCGTCGGCCGCCACCCGTTCACCTTTCGCTACGGCCAAGGCGTCGAGCCGGCCGGCGATCGGCGACGAGATATAGACGTAATCGCCTTCGAGATAGCCCTGCCAGGCCGGCGGGACGGTCCGGCCGCAGCCGGCCGCAAGGAGAAGCCCCAATGCCGGCCATAGTCGTCGGAAACAGAAGGATACGAACCCAGAATCGGGTAGAGAGAGGTTTTTCATCATCCATTCGCCCTAAGGGAGAACGCAGGGTCATAGGGTAGGAGGGGGGGCGAACCTTGACAATCATCCAACGTACGGGCTTTTCGGCCGGCGACGGACGTCCGCGAATGCTCGGTGCATTGGGATAGCCGAGTCAAAATGGCCATAGATGCCCGGCGATCGCCCGATTTTTGGGAGTTGGACCCTGGGGTGGGCGTTGCGAAATTCGACTCCTCCGATTTGCTAAAGCCCAAAAGTAAAGCTACTTAAATCGACCGTAGATCGAGTTGTGCAAGATAATGGTTATGGCGAACCCGCCGATGCCGATCATACTACGGGCTCGCCAGCAATTTTGCGGCTAACCCCTGCAGCCACGATACTAGCACCATCCGCATATCCCTTTCTCGAAGCACTCATGCGCCCGCCTTTTCTCGACACCTTGATTCCTTATCGCGCCGCTTGCCTCGGCATGCTCCTGGCGGGTCTGGTCGGAGCGGCTCGGGCGACGGCCCCGGTCACGGTATTTAGTCACCTCGCCGGTTCGTCGGTCGGCGGCCCCGGCGGCTCAAACGGGACGGGCTCGGCGGCGCAATTTACGTCGCCCCAGGGCGTGGCCGCCGATTCCTCGGGCAATATCTACGTGGCCGATACCAGCAATTCCACGATTCGCAAAATTTCGCCGACGGGGGTGGTGACCACCCTGGCCGGCTCGGCGGGCCAGCCGGGCAGCAACGACGGCACCGGTACGGCGGCGCAATTCAACAAGCCCACGTGCGTGGCGGTGGATGCATCCGGGAATGTCTTTGTGGCCGATTCGAACAACTTCACGGTGCGCGAAATCTCGCCATCCGGAGTGGTGACCACCTTCGCGGGCCTGGCCGGCCAGCCGGGCAGCACGGATGCGACGGGGACGGGAGCGCGATTCGCCAATCTGAGCAGCGTGGCGATCGACCGCTCGGGCAATGTCTACGTGGCCGACACGGGCAACGACACGATCCGCAAAATAACCTCGGCCGGGGTGGTTTCGACGTTTGCCGGGACCGCCGGGCAATATGGCAGCGCCAATGGCAACGGAGGCACGGCGCGCTTTGCCTATCCGTATGGCGTGACCGTCGACGGTTCGGGCAATGTTTACGTGGCCGATTCCGGCAGCGACACCATCCGCATGATCACGCCGGGCCGGGATGTGACCACGCTAGCCGGCGTTTCCGGCCAACAAGGCGTCGCGGACGGCACCGGCACCGCGGCGCGTTTTGGGCTGCCGTACGGCGTCGCGGTGGATGCCGCGGGCAATGTGTATGTGGCGGATTCCGCCAACGACACGGTGCGGATGATCGCCTCCGGTGGCGTCGTGACCACGCTGGCCGGCCTGGCCGGCCAGCAGGGCAGTGCGGACGGGACCGGTTCAGCGGCGCGCTTTGATATTCCGTATGGCGTGGCGGTCGACGGTTCCGGCAACGTCTACGTGGCCGACACGTCCAACAATATCATCCGCAAAATCGCCCCGGTCGGCGTCGTCACCACGTTGGCCGGCGCGGCGAGCCAACCCGGCGGCGGCGACGGCACCGGCACGGCGGCGCGCTTCAATAAGCCGACCGGCGTGGCGGTCGAGCCGTCCGGCAACCTGTGCGTGGCCGATTCGGCCAATGACACGATTCGATTGGTCACCGCTGCCGGCGCGGTGACTACCCTGGCAGGTTCCGCCGGCCAGACCGGCAGCACCGACGCCGCCGGCTCAACGGCGAGCTTCAACAATCCAGCCGGCGTGGCCGTGGATGCGGCCGGCAACATTTACGTGGCCGACTCCGGCAACAATACGATTCGCCTGATCACGCCGGCCGGCGCGGTGAGCACGCTGGCCGGGACCGCCGGGCAAACCGGCAGCCTCGACGACCCGGGCACGGCTGCCCGGTTCAACAATCCGGAAGGGGTGGCGGTAGATAGTGCGGGCAACGTTTACGTGGCCGACACGTACAACTACACGATCCGGAAGATCACGCCGAGCGGGGTCGTTTCGACGCTGGCCGGTCGAGCCGGGCACAATGGCTACAACGATGGACCCGGCGTGGCGGCGCAATTTAGCTTTCCCGAAGGGGTCGCGGTGGACAGTGCGGGCAACGTCTACGTGGCCGACACCTATAACGAGTCGATTCGCCGGATTACACCCGATGGCGTGGTGACGACGCTGGCGGGCGGACAACAGGGTAGTGCGGACGGGACCGGCACCGCGGCGCAGTTCGATAATCCGAGCGGCCTGGCGGTCGACAGCGCGGGCAATCTTTATGTGGCCGACATCGTCAACGATACGATCCGCCAGATCACTCCGGGCGGAGTCGTGACCACCCTGGGGGGCAGCCCCGGGCAGTTGGGCGATGCCGATGGACCCGGCTCGACCGCCCGGTTCGACAAACCGACGGGAGTGGCGGTGGATACGGCGGGCGACCTGTATGTGGCCGATACGGACAACAACGCGATCCGCAAGGGCGTCGAGGTGATTCCGGTCGGGATCACAACCGAGCCGCCGGCTTCGACCGTGGTGCTGTCGGGCGCCAACGTCGCCTGGAACGTCGTCGCGACGGGAGACGCCGATACCTACCAGTGGTACGCGGGCGCTCCCGGTTTGGGCACGCCGATTGGCGGAGCGACCGGGGCGACGCTGACCTTGAACGGCGTTCTCGCGGCGAGCGCCGGCAGCTATTATGTGGTCGTCACCAATTCCGTCGGA
>CAZWMF010000322.1:0-5120 GCA_964634535.1 uncultured Opitutaceae bacterium
TTGCCGCATGGGCGCTTGAGCGGTTGAAGGGCGCCCGAGGGCGCGTATGTTGGACCATGTCCCGACGCGCCCTCGCCTTCCTTCTGTTGTTGCCCCTGGTGCCGGCCCGGGCCGCCGTGCCGGCACTGCTCAATGATGCGATCCAAAAGCTGATCGCCGACGAGGATCACTGGGCCTTCACGCAGACGGCCCAGCTTTACGACAAGAACGGCCGAGCGGACGCCGGCCCGACGGTCGAGCGCTACGATCCGTCGAAACCGTTCGACGCCCAGTGGAGCCTGCTGGTCTATCGCGGTCACGCGCCGAGCGCGGCCGAGACCGACGCGTGGAGTCGGTTCAAGCTTAAGCAGATGAAGCATCACGGCGAGAAGACCCTGGGGGACGTGCTGGACCTCGAACACGCGAGCGTCGTGGTGGAAGACGCCGCCCGGACGACGTTTCTTATTCCCATTCAGAAGAATGCGAGCACTCGGTTCCCGGCCGATCGGCTCGAAGTATTCATGGACGTCGATCGGGTCCAGCGGGCGCTGCGCGCGTTTTCCCTTCGGCCCAAGGGCCCGTTCCGCATTGCCGGCCTGGTCAAGGTGGAGGGTGGCGAGGTCGACGGGCGACTGGAAGTCGTCCAGGCCAACTACGCCCCGGCGCTGGTTTGGGCCCGCGGCAACGGCCGGGGGCATATTTTGGGTCTCTTCCGCGTCGGCATGGCCGAGGAGGTGTCGTACCGCGACTTCAAGCGCGTGCGGCCCTACAACGACCGCTTTGAAGTCAAGATCGGCGACGTGCGGGCTTTGAATTTTTAGCCCGAATCCCGTTCAAGACGGGCGAAGCGTGGGGGATCTGAATGTCTCGCCAAGGCGTGTCCGTGGCGCCCGGGCATCAATTGGCGCCGTCTCCCTCTGACGCCCGCGCGGCCGATTTTCGTAATCCTCGACCAGATCCTTTCGGCGAATCCCTTTCCCCCGTCCTAGAACGTCGCGGTCAATTCTTGTTGGCGGCCGGGCTCCAAAGGCGAGTCGGCGGGCGACTTGCATTCGTCGCGGTCGTTCTTGAGCAGCTTGAAGCTGATCGGGGCCGTGGCTTCCGGAGTCTCCCAGCGCCACTTACCGATCGAAACGAACTGCAGCGGGACCCCCTTGTCCCAATTCAGGCCGGGGCCGTCTCCGCGGATGAACAGGCGATTGCCGATTCCGATATAGGCGGTGACGAGGAGCCGGGTCGCTCCGTCCGCGCTCACCGAGGAGGCCGGCGCCGACTCTTCGGGGGATTCCTGCGCAAACTCCGCCGAATCGAGCAAGGGCGTGTCGTCGATCGGGGCAGCGACGGGCTTGCGGGGCGAACGCTTCTTGGATGCCGGCACTGGCGCCGGTTCAATGGCAGGGAAATCTTCCGGAAGCGGGTTGGCCGCGACGGGCGCGTCTTTGGAAGCCGCAGCCACGACGGGCGCCTGATCCGCGATGGGCGCCGGAGCCGGGGCCGGGACCTGCGCAACCGGAATCTCAGCTGCGGCGATCGGCGGAGGGCGGACGGCCACGGGTGACGGCAAATCGGACGGAGCATCGGCGATTCGCGCCACCGCGGACGGGACGACGGCTGCGGGCGGCGATGCCGAAGCATCTATCGAAATTGCCGCGCTTTCCGAAACCGGGGCGGGCGTTGAAGCCACGGCCGGCGTTTGAACCGGCAGGGGAACCGGTGTTTGAGCCGGTGCCGGCATCGCCACCGGCTCGCTGTGACCCGAACGGCTATTCGATTCGGCGCGGGGCGCCGGCGGGACCACCGGCGGCAAGGCCACGATCGGCGGAGCGGCGACGGCCGCCAAACGCTGGTCGATTTCGGCCAAGAGGGATTTTGCCGCAGCCACGTGCCTGACCGCGGCGGCTTCGGCCTTCGCCCAGTCCGTCGCCGCCCGGGCGATTTTTTCCGCGGTCGATTCCAACCGCTCGCTCTCGGAGCCGCGCAAGACCGACAACTCGCGTTCCAATTCCTCGCGGTCGTCGTCGCGCGCGCTCGAGAAACTGGCCTCCAATTCGGCCACCCGCTCCTGGAGGCGTTGGGGCAGGTGTTCGGCATGCTTGAGATTTTTCTGCGCGAGTTCGGCGATTTCGTGCAGGCCCGAGGCGGCTATGCCGATCTGCTCGGCGGCGTTCGACACCGTCTGGGCCAGGGCCTCGAGGCTGCGCTGGCGCTCGTCGAGCGCCTCGTCCTGGCGGCGGGAGTATTCGACCAGAAACGGAATGAACAGGGCCGCGGCCGCCCCGGCCACGCATCCGGCGATGGCCAAAGCCGCCGGCGCGCCCAGCGGGCGCTCCGCCTGGGCCGCGATGAAACCCGCGGCGGCGAGGAAGGCCGCGTCCGCGAGGAGAAACGGCCATTTGGGAAGCTGGGGCGGCGAGCTGGGCAGGCTCACGCCAACGTTCTTGCGCCAGGCGCCGGGTAATTTCAATCCCGAAGAAAGCGGGCGGCGATGGCCGCCTCCCAGCGCCGCCACTCCCCCGGATTGAGATCGCGTTTGCGCCCGGGCGCCACCTGGCGGTGATCGGTCATCGCGGCGAGCGTCCAGCCCAACGCCGTCCACCGCGCTTCCAGCCATTCCAGAGCCGAGGCCATTTGGGCGTCGGTCAGCGGTTCCCGGTAGGTGTCGCCGGCGAAGGCGACGCCGAGCAAGAAGGCGTTGCAGTTCGCCCGCCCGCGAAACTCCGATTCGCCCGCGTGCCAAGCCACCTCCCGATCGGACACGAGCGTGCAGCGCGTGCCGTCGGCCGCGATGACGCAGTGGTAGCTCACCCGGCTCTCCGGCCGGGACATGAAGTCGATCGTTTCGGTAAAGCCCTTTTCGGTGTGGTGAAAGACGACCCCGAGCCGCTCGTGCGGCCGGGGGCCGCCGCGATTGGGCGAAAGCCGCTCGATGACCGGAAAGGGCACGGCCCCGCGCGTCAACCGGACAACCCGAGGCAACGGCGAAGGCCCGCGGTTATATCGCCCACGGTGAATTCAGGTTAGTTGCCGGTTTTGGGATCATAGTATGGGCTCAATGCGTCGATTAGTTTCGCGCGCACCTCGGTCGGATCGAAGACGCCGACGTGGCGGTAGACGATCTGGCCGCCCGGCGCCACGATCACGGTGTAGGGAACCGGACCGGGCCATTGGGGGTCGAGCGTCGCTTGCAGGGCCTCGAGCTTGCCCGTGTAGAGGTAATTGTCGGTGGTCCGCCCCTCGCTCGCCAGGACGGCCGGCAAGCGGTCGGGCAGCGCCGCGTGTTGGCGCTTGAGAAAATTCAGGGCGCGCGTCCGATTCTGCGGATCGTCGATGCTGATCGTGATCAACTCGAAATCCCGGGATTGCAGCCGCCGGATCAAGCTGACCAGGTTGGGGAATTCCTCCACGCAGGGCACGCACCAGGTGGCCCATACGTTGATGAAGCGCAGTCGCGGCGTCGGGTTCCTGACCAGGGCCGCGACGCCGGCTGCGTCGATGGTTTCGAGGGTGACCGGGGTGCTCTCCCACTGGGCGCTCGCCTGGGCAATCCAGGCCTTCTTCTCGATCCATTTCGTCGAACAGCCGAAGGGCGTCGTCACCGGGACGGGGACGGGCTTCCCGGCCAGCAGGGCCACGAGCGCATTGCGCGCATCGGTCTGGGTGACGGTTTCCGGCTCCGGGTAGCGCGAATCGTCGAGCCGGCCCATGTACCGCAGCTTGCGGGCGCGGTCGAACAGGAAGACATGGGGCGTGCAAAGGCAGCCGTAGGCCTTGGCGACCTGCTGGGTCGCGCCGTCGTACACGTAGGGAAACGTGAAGCCGCGGTCGCGGGCATAGAGCTTCATGTCCGCGAACGTGTCGTTGTATTTGCTGTAGCCGAGTTCGCTGATGTCGACGCCGGCCGCGCTGTTGGGATTGATCGCGACCACCGCGAGCCCCCGGGCCTTGAATTCGGCGTACAGGGGCAGCAGGCGAATTTCCGCCGCGTGCGAGAACGGGCAGTGGTTCGACAGGAAGACGACCATCAGAACCGGGGCATCGCGAAAATCCGCGAGCGAATAGGTCTTCCCGTCGACGCCGGGCAGCGCGAAATCGGGCGCGGCATCGCCGATTTTCAGGCGATGCGCGTCGGCCGGCATTTCGCGCTCGAGGTCGGTTTCAGCCGCCGCCCGCGGCAGGGGCAGGGCCACGACGGCGGCCAACGCTAACAGAAGACATGGACGATTCATCGATCAGGGGTGGGGTTGCGTCTTTAGATTACATTAGTGGTAACGAGTCAAAACCCGATCCGCCACGGAGATGCGGGTTGGCTGCCGTCGCCGCCGACTCTGTTCTGATGCCGGCCATCTGGGAGACGCTAGGGCCGGTCCGTTAGCGCGTGCGGTTCGCGCGAGGCATGAAACACGGCCAATACGACGCCGCGCCCTTCCTCGTCGAGAAAATGAATCGAGTAGGGGAATCGCATGAGAACCGCCCGGCGAACCGAACTTCGCACGGAGCGGAAAATGGCGGGCTTGATTGAGATGACGGTGAGGATTTCGTCGACGGCGGCTTTGAATTCCAGGACCAATCCGGGCCGTTCGTTCTCATACCAAGCCACGGCTTCGTCGAATTCCCGGCGGGCAATCCGTCGGGAAACGATCTCCCGATTCATGGCCTGGGGCCGTATCTCTACCCTCCGCCGCTGCTTTTATCTCAGACCATGGCACCACCGCCTCCGGATCGGCGGCGTGCTCCTGCAGGCGCCGATCCAATTCGGCGGCCTGGCCCGTTGTAACCTCAAGATCCGTGTCGGCAAATTCCACCCAGATCTTCTCGACGATGGCGCGGCGCTCTCCGGCCGGCATGGTCCGGATTGCATTGAGGATTTCCGCTGCGCTCACGTCGCCAAATTATCGAGGAACGCAAACGGCGCAAGGGCATTGCGGGACGGGTGGCGCCGGCGGCGGTCCGGCCTTGCCGAGCCGTAGCCCGAAGGGCGAAGGCTGGGGGTTGAGGGCCGCCGTCGCTGCGCTATGGCGGGGCAACTTTTCGCGGTGCTAAATGTTGCCCGGAGCGGGACTCGAACCCGCACTTCCTTTCGGAAATCGGATTTTAAGACGGTGTTTACGGTGCGGGCAATCTCGTAGGATGTCCGCTTTTAT
>CAZWMF010000323.1:0-5110 GCA_964634535.1 uncultured Opitutaceae bacterium
TGCCCACCGCGGCATGGGCATCCCATCCGGCCCGATTGAGCCAGGCTTCGTGCCAGAATCGACCGGTCGCCACGTCGGTCACCGCCATGTGCGCCAGGTGGATTTCCCGGTCGGAGAAATCCGGATTGGGTTCCGGGGCATCCGGAGGACCCGCCAGTCGGAAAAATGTGGATTGAAACCCGAACCGCCGCCCGTCGGCGAAGAGGTGCCCGGTCAAATACCACCACTCGATGCGAAAGCCCGGATGGGCCCCGTCGTCCCGGGGAAACGCGAACCCCTGGCCGGGCTGCGGCGTCTCGAAGCCGAGCCCGGCGCCCGCCAGAGCGCCCCAAGTCAAGACGATGAGGGCGAGCCGGCGCATCATTCCTCCCGATCCGCCGGCAGCTGGGCGCCCCATCGGCCCACCGCGAAACTCACGACCCAACCGGTCGCCATGACCGCGGCGGCGAGCCCGGCCAGCCGCCCGAGTGGCAGGGCAAACTCCAACGTCCAGCCGAACGATTCCTTGTTGATCACATGGATGAGAAGCCAGCCCAGGGCCAGGCTGAGCAGAAGCCCGCCGCCAGTGGCCCAAATCGCCATGGCCAATCCCTCCCAGGACGCGGCCCGGGCGATTTCCCCCCGCGAAAACCCCAGCGCCCGCAGCGTGGTGAGCTCGTCGCGGCGGTCGAGGAGGACGCTCGACAGCGCCAGGGCGAGCCCGGCCACCGCCACGACGATTCCGATCGCTTCCAAAGCGTAGGTGATGGTGAAGGTCTGGCGGAAGACCTTGATCACCAATTCGCGCAGCGAGGTGTGGGTGAGCACGTGCAGCCCGGGAAACTCCCGGCGGAGAACCGCGCGCATCGCCTCCGGATTCACTCCGGGATCGAGAAAAAGCGACACGTGCGTCGCCGAGTCGTCCCGCATCCAGGCCGCCAGCCGGTCCCAGGGGATCATGATCGTGCCGCGGTCGTTGCCGTAGTCGGCATATACCCCGGCCACCGCGACCGCGTGGAGACCGGACGGGGTGGGAAGCACGAGCGGGTCGCCGCGGTGGATGCCGTGCCGGTCGGCGAAACTTTCGCTCACGAGCGCAAGAGCGCCATTCCGGGCCGAATCGAATACCGCCTCGCTCGTCGGCTTTTCGACCCAGGGCAGATCGGCCCGCCGGTGCAACCGACCCAAATCCGTGCCGGTGAGCAGGGCCGGCGCCCCGTCGCCGATCTGGATCGGATACGAACCCAGCCACCAGGCTTCGGCGACACCCCAGTGGGCGGCGAGCCGCTTCCAGGTCGCGGCCGGGATCCGATCGGAAGCCGAGGCGCTGCGCGCGCCGGCACTGTACAAATACAAATCCGCCTGCAGCGAGTGCGCGATCCAATCGCGGATCGTCCGCTCAAAACTCGAAACGAGAATCGCCATACCAGCGCTCATGCCCACGGCGCACAGCAGGGACGCGACCGCCAGACCGTGGCGGCCGGACGGCCGACCCAGATGGCCCAGGGCCACCCGCGCGGCCGGCCCGGTCCGCCCGAGTCCGCGCGCGAGCCGCGCCGCTACGGTCAAGCCGCCGGCAAACACGATGCCCCCTCCGGCGATCCAGGCGAGCGCGGCGCCGTACCCGGCCAGGGGAAATTGCGATCCACCGGACAAGTGCAGCGGCGGCAGACGGATCAAGATGAAACCGATCGCCAGCGCGAGCCCGCCCAACCATGGACGCCGCCAAAACGCCGCGCCCGGCGCCGGCCCGCGACCCAGGATCTGCGCGGGCGGGGTTTGGGCGGCCTCCTTCGCCGGCCACCACCCGGCCGCGACACTGGCGCCGACACCCAAAGCGACGCCCAAGGCCACCTCGCCCCAATCCAGGCCGGCCCGGCTGACCGTCGTGGCAAAATAGAGCGTATTGACCGTTCGGCCCACCGCGCGCACCGCCACCTGGGCTCCCAGCCAGCCCATTCCCAGCCCCAAGGCCCCGCCCATCAGACCCAGCACGGCCGCTTCGAGCAGCCAAACTCGCCGAATGAGCGCCTCGTCCAAGCCGAGCGAGCGCAAGATGGCGATCTCCGAGCGGCGCCGAACAACCGCTCCATCCAAGGCCTGAAGGATCAAATATAGGCCCACCAACAACGCGATCAGCGAAAGAATGGTGAGGTTGAGCCTGAACGCCTCGGTCATCTTGTCGGCCACGTCCCGGCGCGCCCCCGGCGTTCGCACGAGCCAACGGCCATTTTGACCCAATTGAGTGAGCAAGTTGCCAAGTTCGGCCCGCCGCTCGGCGATCATCGGCCCGGGGGCAACGATAAACTCGACGCGGTCGAGGTGGCCCACCCGGCCGGTCAGGGCCTGCAGTTCAGGCAAATCCATGACAATGAGATTTTTAGGAGGAGCTGGCCCGCCGGCAGTTCCTTGGATTTCGCCGGCGACCGGCAGGGCGACGACCCGGTCGTCCATCGCGAGCGACAAGACGCGCATTCGGGCGAGTTCCGGCGGGACCCATAACCGCGGGCCCGATTGAAGCGAGGCCCAGAAATCAGCCCGGGAATTATTGGCCTTCAACGCCTTCGCAGCTCCGGAAGTCCGAACAAACTCGAGGTTCAAGAGCGCGATCACGTCGACGCCGATCACCGTGTAGGTCTCCGCGTCGTAGGCGCCCTCCCGAAGGTACGCCGGTTGCGCCGCCGTCGTTTCGACGACCGGAATCAGGGTCACCGGGCGCGGGCCGAGAGCCGACCGCAATTCGCCAAGGACGCTCTCGGGCAGTTCGCCCGACGGGGCCTCGACAATCCAGTCGCTCTGCCCGACCAGCGCATCGGTGAAATTGTGAAAACTTTCGATCGCCGCCCGATTGGCCAGCCGAATCGCGATGAACACGCCAACGCCAAGCGCTAAGATCATCACCAGCATGATGTTCTGTCCGGGCGCGAGCCGCCAATGCCTCAGCGAAAACCGGCGCAGCAGAAGACCGGCTAACCCCAGATTCACGGCGTGGTTTCGGCGACGATCCGGCCGTCGCGCAGGTGCAACCGGCGGTGGCAAATCGCCGCCGCCTCTTCGCTGTGGGTGACCAGAATCAGGGCGGGCCGGGCCTCGTCGGTCAATTCGCTCAACAACGCCAGGATATTGGCGCCATTCTTCGAATCGAGGTTGCCCGTGGGTTCATCCGCCAACACCAAGGCCGGGCGATGCACGAGCGCGCGCGCAATGGCCACCCGCTGCTGCTCGCCGCCGGAAAGCTGCGAGGGCAGGGCATCCGCCCGGTCCAACAAGCCGACGCGAGCGAGCAGCGCGCGAACCCGTTCGGTCCGGATCGCCGACGGCGACTTCAGCAGTTGCAACGGCAACTCCACGTTTTCAAATACCGAAAGCGTCGGCAAGAGATGGAAGAATTGGAATATGGTCCCGACGCTTTCGCGCCGCAGCCGGGCCAGACCGGCGCTGTCCAACCCGTCGAGGGAGGTCCCCGCGACGCGAATCGAACCGGAATCCGGCCGATCGACCCCGCCGATGCAGTTCAGGAGCGTCGTCTTCCCGCTGCCGGACGGCCCGGTTAGGGCCAGCCGCTCACCCGGGGAAACGGCCAACGTTACATCCACGAGCACCGGCCTCGACCCGTAAAATTTTCTGACCCGGTCGACCTGGACAGCCGCCGCCGCATCGACCCGAATGCTATCTCCTGAAACGGCCATGTCCGGTCATGAAACCGCCGTTTTACCCAAACGCCAGCTCGCGCACCTGATTGGGCCGCTATAACCTGCATCAACGTGTGTTTCCGCGCGGGCGACGCCGATTTTACCCGTCTCGCTGGGTACGCCGGCACTTATTGGGCATCGAAGGGAAGCACCCGGAGTCGATTGAAACGATTTTGGATGTTGGAGCATCCCTCCTTAAGGGCGGCTCACGACGTGCCGATAACACCCTGTTGTCCCGGCTTGTACGCGCATGCCTACCCTCGAAAAGATTACCGAAAACCTCATCAATCAGAACATTCATCGCGCTGCGGCCGACGTGTTTAAGATAATGCTGGAACGTGCCATCGAACCGGTCGCCGCGGTCGAGGCCGATCCGGTCATGCCATGGCCCGCCCCCCAGGCCGCCCCCGAACCGGAAACGCCGTTGATCATTGGCCAGGTCGGCTACGCGGGTGCCGTTTGCGGAGTCGCCTTCATCTATTTCGAGCTGCCGTTCGCCCATGAGTGCGTCTGCAAACTCTTGGGAGTTACCCCGCAAGAGCTGGACGAACTGGGCCATGACGCGATCAAGGACGCCATCGGCGAATTGACGAACATGACCGTCGGCAGCTTCAAGAACGGCCTGTGCGACGCCGGTTATCCCTGCAAGCTGACGATCCCGGCGGTCTTCAGCGTCGTCGATTTTAAGGTGGCTGCAAAGAGCACCGCCAAACGCTACACCCACGTCTTCAATTCACTCGGCCGACGGCTGGTGATCGACGTGCTGATGAAAGCGGAAGATTAGGACCACCATGAATCATAAGATCCTCACCGTGGACGACTCACGTACCGTCCGCATCATAGTACGAAAGGCCTTTCGGCCCTACGATTGCACGATCGTGGAGGCGTCCAATGGCGCCGAAGGACTCACCGTGGCGACGCAACAGGCGCCGGCCATCATCCTGCTCGATGTCACCATGCCTGGCATGGATGGGATCGAGATGTTGACCCAGCTCAAGGCCAACCCGGCCCTGGCGGCTATCCCCGTGGTCATGCTGACCGCCGAGGGTTCCCAGGAACAAGTCCAGCGCGCGATCCAGATCGGCGCCCGCGACTACATCGGAAAGCCGTTCAAGGAAGACCAATTGATCGAACGGGTTCGGAAGATCCTCGAGCTGGCTCCGGCGCCCGCGGCCCCGGTCGCCGCCCCGGCCGCGCCTGCATCGGTTTGATCGAGTAGGGTTTCGCCCCGTCCATCGGGAGTGGAGACCGTTGCGTTCGTAGGGAAGTTCTGCCAACTCAAGGGGAGTGTCTGTTAACCCCTTGAGTTGAAATGTCGGCAGGATCTTACCCTATGACTAAATCCGATGGCAGTTCTCTGAGCGGCCCCTGCGTCGCTCCCTTCGTACTCCGGTTCACGCTGGCGGTGGTCCTTTTCCCGCACGGCGCCCAGAAGTTGC
>CAZWMF010000324.1:0-5108 GCA_964634535.1 uncultured Opitutaceae bacterium
GGTCGCCGGAATACTCCTGTCGCCGCGCGTTCGCCTGCCGGCAAAGCCCGCGTTGATTCTGGCGCTGGCCCTGGTGCCGCACGACGGGGAGGTTCTCCTGTGCTTTTGCAATATCCAATGGCTGCTCGTGCTGGGGCTTTTCTTGACGTGGGTCTCGGCTGACGCGGCGACCCTGGGCGAGCGGATATGGGACTGTGCCTTTGCGGGCCTGGCCGGCCTCACCGGGCCATTTTCGGTTTTCCTGCTCCCGCTCTTCGGGATCCGGGTCGCCTTGCGGCGAACCCGGGAGAGTTTCCTTCTGGCGATTGTCCTCGCGCTTTGTGCCGGAATCCAAGCGACCTTGCTCTATCGATGGCGGGCGCAGTTCTTCGGCCCCGGCCCGGCCGATCCCATGGGCCTGTCCTCGGCCATGACTTGGCGAACTTTCGGCACCTTCTTCCTGGGGTATGGCCGGCTACCCCTCAACTTCGGTTGGATATCGTTGCTCATTGGCCCGGGGCTGGCCGCGCTCGTGGCCGGCATTGCGGCTGGCTCGCGCTTCTGGCGGACCGCGCAGGCGGGCATGGTGGCCGCCGCGAGTGCGGTGACGGTGGCGGTGGCGTTTCGCTTCCTGCATGCGCCGGCGAGCATTCTGCCCTCGGGGAACGGCGACCGCTACTTCTTCCTGCCGCATGTGCTCCTGGCCTGGCTTCTCATCGTGGCCGGCCTCGAGTATCGCGGTTGGCGACGGGTGGCGGCCTGGGCAGCGCTTGCGCTCGCGCTGATCGGCAATCGCGCCGATTTGCGGGCGCCGCCCCTGCGCGACGACGCTTGGGCGCAGCACGTGCGGCCGATCCGGGAGGGCAAGGCATTTTCGATCCCGATCAATCCGGATGGATGGGCGGCCTGCGCAGCCGGCCGCTATTCCCGCCGGTGAGCGATCGGTGGTTCGGCCGGCGGCGCGCCGATCGCTTACGGGTTTAGCACGTGGTCGGCGGCGAGCACGAGGAACACGTAGTCCGAAGTCGCGTAGCCCATGCAGTATTCGCCCTGTTGCCAAAGGAACGGCCACTCGAGCAGTTCGGGGAAGTCCGGCCGGATAAGCGCGGTGCCGGAAGCAACCCCGCCGGGAATATAGGACCAGTCGGCTCGGTTCATCCCATACGCCGGAATCATCGATTTCGCCCCCACGCCCGAAACGAACGACGCCGGGTTCGAGCCGGGATGGCAACCGAGGATGAAGTTGAGGGCATCGAGCATGTACGCGTCCGGGAAGATATCCGGTGCGCCCTCGTGCAAAAAGTACTGCTGAACGCCGAAGCGCTGAATGTCCCAGCCGGCGCCCCAGATATCCGGCGTATAGGGCAGGCCATAGGGGGTCTTGCGCCCGAGTTCGTCGACCTGGGCCCGGTAGACGCGCAGCGCGGCTCGGATCTTGGCGGTGTATCCGGGATCCTTGATCAGCGCGAGCGAACGCGCCCCCAGCCAGCCGACCCGGTCGACTTGGGCGACGATCTGGTCCTGCAGGCCCAGAATGGCGTCGGCGTATTTCTGCTCGCCGGTGGTCAGGTAAAGTTCGATCGCCGGTTCGAGCCGGGCGAGGTCGGTGTCCGGCGTCTGGGCGTTGGTCCAGAGTTCGCCCGCGATGCGCAGGCAATCCTTGGCCAACGGGTTATTGAATCCGCGCAGGGCGCGGTAGGCGGCGGCCAAACCCCCGGCGGTGTTCAATTCCCGTTCCGGGTTCACCTCGGTGAATACCCAGCGGTCGTCGGCCGAACCCGGAGAACCCAGGGGCGGCAGGTGGTCGATCTTGGGCTCGGTCTGGTCTCCGGCGACCGCGGCCTCCGCCAGCACCTTGATCGCCTCGCCGGTGGGGTCGTGAAAGACCTGGTTGTCGGTCATGTCCGCCGCGTCGCCCAAGAACGTGTACTGATGCAGCGAGGCGTCCTGGATGCCCCGGTAGAGCCGGCCCATCGCATTGTACCCGCCCACGATCGTGAGGACCCCGTGTTCGATCTGCTGCAATACGTCCGGCTTGCCGTCGGGTTGGTGGATTTCGACAATGCGCCGGGTCTGATCGATCGAGGTGTTGTCGAGATCGGGGTGAAACCGCTCCCAGGCGAGCGCCAGGCCATGGACCGTGTCGATCTGCGACTCGATGCGCAGATCGTGGTCGCCGGCGTCGTACCAGCCGCCGCGATCCAGACCGGGAACGTGCTCGCCCGGCTGATACTTGGTCAGAGTCGACGGGCCCTGCACGTAGCCGTCAAAATGATTGTGATTGAGCGGCGCCATCAATGCGTCGTCGATGTGCGCCAGGCCGTGCCAGACCCGGTACTTGTCGTTGACCCGCATATGGGCCATCTGCACCGGCAGGAAATACTCGACCGTGGGCTGCCAGACGTTGCGTTCGAAAACCCGTTCGCCGATCTGAAAGACGTTGGAGCGAAGGTCCCCGTAGCCGACGACGTACAGGCCGGGCGCCACCACCGCGGAAAAGTCATACTGCAGATAGCGGTAGCGCAGGAACCGGCCCCAGTCCTTGGCGGGGCCCTCCGCGATCTTTTCCGGGCCATTCTCGGTGATCCGGTAGACGCTCACCGGCTTCCGCTCCGTTTCCCGGCGGTCCAGTTCGATCACGGCGATTTTCGCCTGGCGCGGGTGGTAGCCTACTTGCGAGACCTGGATGACGGGGGCGGATCGCCAGCCGGGTATGGCGTGCGGACGAACGAGCCACTCGATCGCGCCCTGGGTCGCCCCGGCCGGCACCAACGAGCGGACGACAAACCACCCGTTGTTGTGCTTGGCCCGGCCGTCGAGCAGCACGAGTTCGCCCCCCCGAACCGCGGTGATCGTCGTGCGCTGCGCGTCGGACTCGGGCACCAGCGTGAGCTTTGGTCCGTGCCCGAGGGGGGCCAGTTCGTAATCCCCGTCGGAGTACTTTCCCGGCCCGTTGGCCTGCCGGGGAAAGATGCCCACTTGGTCGGCGAATTGGTACGATTTGCCGAACAAGATCCCGGGATAGAATTCGAGGTTGAATCCGACCCGCCCCACCCAGGCTGCCGGCAGAGGTTCATCCAGGTCGACGATGATGCGGAACGCGGCTCCCTCCGGCTTGACTTTGACGGTGTACGCGAGCTTCAGGTCGGGGTAGGTGACGGGATTCATCCCGGTGCGCTGCTTGGCCGCGTCCGGATAGGCCAGACGGACGCTGATTTCCTGCGCGTCCCGATCGACGCGCCGGCGGCCCACCGCCGGAGTGGGCTGCCATTGGCCGGGGGTCGGATCGAGCCGGAGGTCGCCATTGGTCGCGATCCGCTGCCCGTTCAGGATCACGCCCACCCCGCCTTGGTGGCCTTCGGGATAATAGTCCTGGGCCAGCATGACGTTCAATCCGGGCATTTCCAGGTACTCGAGGTCGTTGATCGTCAAGGCGGTCTCCGAGGTTGGTGGAGGGGTGGCCCCGACGCGCAAAGCGGCAAATAGGGCCGCCGCGGCGGCGGCGCGGATGGTTGAGCGATTGATCATGCGGTGAAGGGCGAAAGGACCCGCAAATTTCCGGAAAACCGGCGGGATCGTTGAGCGAGGGTCGGCGCGGACCGACCGCGGGCGAACGATAGGGTGAAAGGTTAACACGGGGCGGGCGCGGGCGGGGACCGTCAAACCAAGGCGGTCGGAGCCTCGCCGGCCCATCCGACCGCCGCACCTTAGTCCTCGGGGCGGCGGTCGCAACCGGCACTTTGCGCTTGCTAAAGAATAAATCGAGCCAACGACTGGGGCCCTTTCGACGATGCCGGCCAAACGCATCACCATGGCGGAGGTCGCCCGTGCGGCCGGGGTTCACCAGACGACGGTGTCGCTCGCCCTGCGCAACGACCCGCGGCTGCCCAGGGCCACGCGGCAGCGATTGCGCGCGTTGGCCGAACGCCTGGGCTACCGGCCGGACCCGATGCTGTCGGCCCTCAATTTCTACCGGTCCTCGCGCGACGCCGCCCGGCCGCCGCCCACCATGGCGTTTGTCATGCGCTCCCGCGCCGATCATCCGCCGGAGCATTTTTTCACCGACGAGCAGTTTTACCGCGGGGCCCGCCGCGCGGCCGACCGGCTGGGTTACCGGCTGGTCGGCTTTCAAATCGGCCATGCGCCCAGCGAAGGAGCCCGGCTCAGCCGGATACTGCGCTCCCGCGGGATCGACGGAGTCATCATCGGTCCGCTCGACGTGGGCTTGCGCGAACTGGCGATGGACTGGGACTGCTTCAGCGCCCTGTGCATCGAGTCGCAGCACCTGGGGCTTTCCCTGCACACCGTGGCCAACCACCAGACCGGCGGCACGCGCACCGCGGTGCGGCGGCTCTTTGAGCTGGGCTATGAGCGGGTCGGCCTGGCGGTGGGCGCGCTGGAGGAGGCCTCGATCGGGCAGGCGTTCACCACCGGTTATCTGATCGCGATCCACGAGCACGCCGACCGAACGCTGATTCCGCCGCTGCTCCTGCATTCGGACAGCGAGGCCGCCACCGCCGCGCGGATCGGCGCCTGGATCCGGCGCCACCGCATCGACGGGCTGCTCAGCAACTGGAGCAACATCCTCGATTTGCTGAAAACCGCCGGCCTGCGCGTGCCGCGCGACATCGGGGTCGCCACCCTGGATGTGCATCCCCACCGTGGCGCCGTGGCCGGGATCGACCAATGCCATGAACTGGTCGGAGAACGGGCGGTGGAGGCGCTGGCCCTATTGATGAAGACGAATCAACGGGGCCTGATCCGTCAGCCGAACACGACATTGATCGACGGGCTCTGGCAGGACGGCCCCGAATTGCCGCCGCGGGGCCCGGTCCATTCCGGCGGGCCCCGTGCGCGGTCGGCGTGAGACGGCCGGTCGCGGCAGAACCGGACGGCCGCACCCGTCAGGGAGCGGCCGCCGCGGGCGGCGGCGCCCCCAGGGGCGCCAGATTCTTGGCCAGGAATTTCTCGATTTTCTCGTAGAGCATCACCTGGTTGCCGAGGTGCTGCATACCGTGGCCCTCGCCCGCCACGATGACGTCCTCGTGCGGAACCGAGTACTTGTTCAATTCGGCGATGAGGGCCTTGGACTGCCCGACATCGACCGTGTTGTCCTCCTTGCCCGCTGC
>CAZWMF010000325.1:0-1604 GCA_964634535.1 uncultured Opitutaceae bacterium
CCAAACCTTCTGATCCGTAGTCAGATGCTCTATCCAATTGAGCTACGGGTGCGTGCTGTAAGGGTCAAAGAAGCCGGTAAGCCGGGCGGAGCGCAAGCGCGAAGTGCAGGGAGCGCTCGGGCCAAAAACAAGGCGCGCCGTGTGTCGGCGCGCCTTGGCAAAAGGGGTTAGGCGGAAATATTACGCGAGCACTGCTTTGGGCAGGGCCACGTTATATTCCACCGGGTGGGTGTGCTTGCGCTTCACCTTGAACAGCCGCGAGCGGCGGCGGAGCATGCGATCCAACTTGTCGGTGAGCAACGCCACGGCTTTGTGGCATTCGTCCGCTTCCACCGTCGCATTCATCGCCGGTCCATGAATCGTGATGTGCCCTTTGGCCTTGAACCGGGTACCGATATCCTCCTTCGGGTCATACTCCAACTCCACGCGAAGCCGGACGATGTGCTCCTCGTGTCGAAATAATCGTTCCACCTTTTCACGCACGAACGTCTTCAGAGACGGAGTCAGTTCGAGGTGAATACCGGACACGATTAATTCGTGGTTGTTGTTTTTGTTCATGTTTCCGTGTTTCTCTTGGGTTTGTCTGAACCAAAAATCGTCAAGATCGACTTGGCCCAATCCGGTCGAGGGTCCGGCTCCGTCCCATTCCAAACCGGTAAAGCTCGCGGCGGTGACCAACGTGCCAGGATCTTCCGTGAGGGGAAAACCGTTCATCGAGCTTGCTGCCACGCTGACCGGAGGCGGTTCCATTTGCAATCAATCTTGCCGGCTTCCGCCGACGCGCGATTTGCAGCTTAACCCGGGCCAATCCTCCATCGCCGGATGAATATGTCGAACCATGACGTGATCGAGAGGGGAATGCAGGCAAGGATAGACGCACGGGGGGCGGTGGACGTTCAATGAGCGAAGATTTCGACAAGGATATGATAGCACGCCGGGCCTGCCCCTGGCCCCGGCGATTGAAACCGGGTCCGGTGCGGATGATCGGCCCCGAGGAACTGCCCGGTTGGATCGTGCACGAAGACGAAGCCCTGCTCGTCCTTAACAAGCCGGCCGGGGTGGTCTGCCACCCCTCGAAGGCCGGGCCCTGGTCGAGCCTGGTGGGGGCCGTGCGCGAATATGGGAAAGTGGCGACCGCCCACCTCATATTCCGGATCGACCGCGAGACGAGCGGATTGGTCGTGCTGGCGAAGCAGGCCGCCGCGGCCTCCCGATTGCAGAAGGCCATGCAAAACCGCTCCGTGGGCAAGGCTTACCTCGTCATCTTGACCGGGGAAATGCCGGCGCCGGTCCGGGTCGACCAGCCCCTGGGCGACGATCTGGAGAGCCCCGTCTTCGTGAAAACGGCTGTGGTGGCCGATGGCCGCCCGGCGGTGACGCGCTTCGAACCGCTGGTCGCCGCCGGGGGCTTCACGCTGGCCCGGGCGATCCCGGAAACCGGGCGGAAGCACCAGATCCGAGCGCACGCCCAGTGGCTCGGTTTTCCCGTGGTGGGCGACAAGATCTACGGCCCGGACGCGCGGCTCTTCATCGATTTCATCGACCACGGTTGGACACCGGCCCTGGCCGCCCCCCCTGAGGGGTACGCGAAATACACGCCACTC
>CAZWMF010000325.1:1614-5097 GCA_964634535.1 uncultured Opitutaceae bacterium
CGGCTTCTCTTGGAACGCCAAGCCCTGCACTGCGCGGAAATCGACTTGCGGCCGGCCGGCTGGCCGCAGGTGTTCCGGGCGCCGCTGGCCGACGACCTACGCGAATTTTGCCGGCGCCAGATGGGCTGGGCAGGCGAGGGCTAGCGCGGCGCCGACGGCGGTGCCCATGGCGGCGATGCGCTGCTCGATGGGCCGCCCGGATGGGGTCTCCATCGTGTAGCCCAGGCACGAATGGTGGGTGCGCAGGTAGATCGATTCCGGCCAAAGCTCGCGCTTGGCCGGATCGGGATCGGGCCGAAGGATGCCGTTTTGGGCTGGCCGGCCGTCGATCAGACTGCTGGGGTCGATCGGGAATCCCGTGGCCGCCACCGCCGCGACGATGCTTTCGGCCAAGCTCGGCTTCTGAAGCGGGTTGAGCTCGTACAGGTAGAAACCCCGGGCCTCCCAATCCTCGTGGAGACACAGATGGAGGTCGAAACTGGGCTGGCGCTGGAGACAGGCGATATGGGCGGAAACTTCGGCCGAGCGGGTTTGGCGGTAGTCGCGGTTGAGGTCGATTCCCTCGGGATTTTCCCGGGTGCCGCGTTGGAATCCCGCCGGATTGAGCAAGGGACAGATGATCCAGTCGGCCCGGTCGTCAAAGGCTCCCCGGTCGACTAACGCGAGGAGGGTCATGGGCGGGGCCGGTTCGTCGCCGTGGATTCCAGCCGAAAGATAGATTTTCGGGCGGGGACCCGGCGTTCGGCGGGTCAGCGCCAAGAGGGGGCAGCCCCCCGCCTCGCCGTAGGCTTTGACGCGAAACCCGGCGGCTTGGGCCGCCTCGGCCATTCGTTGCGTAAACGCCAAGGGCTCCAGGGGGGTGGCCGCGGGCATGGCTTAACGGGAACCTGAACTCCCGGCGGGCGCGCGGGGGCGGAAGGGCGACAGCGAATCGACTTGGCCCGGCTGTGTTGCACAGGGAATCGGCCGGAGGATCGAATCCGACCGACGGGCCCAGGCCGATGGGCGCAAGATTGGCTCGATGAACGGCATGGCGGCGCCTATGGTCTTGTTTGACCGTCCGTCCTTACTCAAGTCCAACCCACCATGTCCCGCGTTCGCGTTCGTTTTGCCCCCAGTCCAACCGGATTCTTCCACATCGGCAGCGCCCGCACCGCGCTGTTCAACTGGCTGTATGCCCGACACACCGGGGGCGTGTTCATCTTGCGGATCGAAGACACGGACCAGAGCCGCAACAGCGAGGCGTTTCTGAACCTGATTTACGACAGCCTGAGCTGGCTCGGCCTCGACTGGGATGAGGGCCCGCGGGTGGGCGGTACCTTTGGTCCTTACCGCCAAAGCGAACGAGGAGACATCTATCGCCAGTACCTCGAGCGCCTAAAGACGTCCGGCCGAACCTATGAGAAGGACGGGGCCATCTATTTTCGAATCTCAGGCGAGGTCCAGGTGATCGACGACGCCATTCGCGGCCGCGTGGAACGGGCGGAGGAGAAGGACTTCGTGATCGTGCGCTCGGATGGCCAGCCGGTTTTCCATCTGGTCAACGTGGTCGACGACATCGCGATGGAGGTCACCCATGTGATCCGGGGCGAGGACCATTTGTCGAACACGAGCAAACACGTCGAACTCTTCAAGGCCTTCGGCGCACCGCTTCCGATATACGCGCATATCCCGCTTATTCTCAAGCAGAACGGACCCGGCAAGATGTCGAAGCGCGACCAGGGGGCCTTGATCG
Source organism: uncultured Opitutaceae bacterium (assembly GCA_964634535.1). Lineage (GTDB taxonomy): Bacteria > Verrucomicrobiota > Verrucomicrobiia > Opitutales > Opitutaceae > Palsa-1447. The sequence continues at coordinate 3,350 of CAZWMF010000325.1, forward strand.
AGGAGTACGCAAAACGGGCTTATATTCCGGCGGCTCTGGTCAATTTCCTCTGTCTGCTTGGCTGGTCGCCTAAGGACGATAAGGAAAAAATGCCGATCGCCGAGGTGATCTCCCGCTTCGATCTGCCCGGGGTGAATCAGAGCAACGCCCGCTTTGACGATAAGAAGCTGGCTCACATGAACATGCTTTATCTGCTCGAGATGCCGGCCGAGCGCTTCTTGGCGATGGCGCGGGCCTATTTCGAGGCCCAACAGGTTTTTGCGAACGGCTGGCCGGAGCCGGGTTATTTCCAGGCTGTGCTCGAACTTTGCCATCCGAAGGTCAAGGCGATCGAGGAACTGCCGGCCTACACGGCCTATTTCTTTGCCGACGCGGTGACGGTCGATCCCAAGGCAGCGGCCAAGATCCTGGCCAAGGGGGATCCGCGGGCGCGGCTGCGCGAATTGGCCGCGGCTCTGGACCAGGCGGACTTTTCGACCGATGCGACGCTGGAGGCGGCCGTGCAGGTCCTGGCCGCCAGCCACGGGCTGCCGATCGCCGAATATATCCACCCGGGTCGCCTGGCCGTATCGGGCACGAATGTCGGGCCCACGTTTTATGGGCTGTTCCGGGTGCTGGGCCGCGAGCGCGTGCGGCAGCGCATCGAGCGGTTTCTCCAGCGGGAGTTTTAGCCCCGGGCGGGTCAGGCCTGCTGCTTGGCCCAGGTGTCCCGGAGGCTAATCGTCCGATTGAACACGAGCGCGGCCGGCGTCGAGGTCTGGTCGAGGACGAAGTAACCGAGGCGCTCGAACTGAAAGCGTTGGTCCGGCCGGGCGCTTGCGAGCGCTGGCTCGACCTTGGCGGTCACCGTCTCCAGGGAATGGGGATTGAGCGATTTCTTGAAATCTCCATTGGCGTCGGGTTCCGCCTGGCTAAAAAGTCGTTCGTAGAGTCGAACTTCGGCGTCGCGGGCATGGGCGGCGCTGACCCAGTGAATCGTGCCTTTGACCTTCTTGGCCGAATTCGGCTCTCCGCTGCGAGTGGACAGGTCGGCGGTGGCGTGGATTTCGGTCACCTGACCGGCGGCGTCCTTGACCAGGCTGTCGCAGCGGACAATGCAGGCGTACTTTAGGCGCACTTCGCCGCCCGGCTTCAACCGGAAGTACTTGGGCGGGGGGACTTCCATGAAGTCCTCGCGGTCGATGAAGATTTCCCGGGTCAGGGCCAGCGGGCGGGTGGTCGGCTGCTCGGCTTGGGGGTTGTCGACGGCCGCGCAGGGGATCTCCTCGCCGGCCGGCAGGTTGGTGAGGACCACCTTGACCGGGTGCAGGACGGCGAGCCGGCGCAGGGCGAGCGTGTTCAACTCCTCGCGCAGGGCGTGTTCGAAAACCGCGATATCGGTGACGCTGTTGAACTTGGTGACGCCGACGCCGATGACGAAACGGCGCAGGGCGCTCGCGGGCACGCCGCGGCGGCGCAGTCCGGCGAGCGTCGGCAGCCGCGGGTCGTCCCAGCCGCTCACGACCCGGTCGTTCACCAGTTCGATCAGCTTGCGCTTGCTCACGATCATGTGGGTCGGGATCAGCTTCGCGAACTCGTACTGGTGGGGCAGGGGTCGCGGCAGCTCCAGGCTTTCGAGGATCCAGTCGTACAGGGGCCGATGCACCTCGAATTCCAGGGTGCAGATGCTGTGCGTGACGCCCTCGATGTAGTCGCTCAGGCAATGGGCGTAGTCATACAGCGGGTAGATGCACCAGCGGCTGCCCGTG
>CAZWMF010000326.1:0-5044 GCA_964634535.1 uncultured Opitutaceae bacterium
CCAGTCGCGACAACACGAGCGGCGTCCGGCACACGATGCGAAAGTCTCCGAGCAGCGAAATTCGGCGGGCATAGCGTAGGTCGAAGCCGATCATTTCGTCGAAGGTCGTCCGGTTCTTGCCGGACACTTGCCAAAGGCCGGTCAAACCCGGCGCGACGTTCACCCGCTCCCGCTGGGCAGGCGTCATTTGCCCAAATTCGCCCGGCAGGCACGGCCGCGGGCCGACCAGGCTCATCTCGCCCCACAGGACGTTGATAAACTGCGGGAGTTCGTCCAGGCCGGAGGCGCGCAGCAGCCCACCGCCAGGTATCAGACGGCAATCCCGGCGTCCATCGAGTTTCGTCATCGGTGCCTGCGACGCCATCAGTTGCTTGAAATGATCCTGATGAACCGTGGTATCCGCATTTGGCCGCATCGTCCGAAACTTATACATCGGGAACAGTCGGCCGTCTCGGCCGACCCGCCACTGGCGGAAGAAAACCGGACCCGGCGAACCGATTCGGGTGACGACGGTCATGGCCACCGTTCCGGCGGCCAACACGGGCAGCGCGAGCAGCGCGCAAAATACATCGCCCGCGCGCTTCCAGACCGGCATCCCTCGCGATACGGGGATCGGCGGCGACACGGTGGAAGATAGAGTCCCAAGGGAAGTCGGCATACGTCTTGATTCCATCAAAAGAGTCCCGGCTGAACCAAAGTCGCCGACCGCGGGGATCGGCGACTTGACGATTGTCTCTAAGCCGCGCGCCGCAGCCGGCGCGCCGATTGCGCGACGACGGCGCGGCTGACGCCGATCAGACCGAGCAAGCCCAGCCCGAGCAGGACCAGGGCATTGCCCCCATCCGCCGCCGTGCCCACCGCCGAATTGTTCGACTGGAACGAGAAGATCCCGTTGGTCGGCCCGCCATTGGACGAATTGATGCCATAGCTCCAGGAGCCGCTCGTGCCACTCAGGCTCGGGTCGGACGATTCCAACACCCCGGTGCCATTGAGGAACAGATTCGTGGGGGTTTGCACGACCGACGTGACCGCCCCCAGGTTGAAGGAATAGTCGAGGCCGTTCGCCGAGTCGGCCACGGTCCACAGACTCGTGATCGGTTGGGCGCCCACCGCCACATCGAATGGCAGGTACGTGACGAGTTGCCCGTCGAGGGAAGTCGGAAAGACGCCGGCGACCGAGGTGACCACCCCGTCGTCCGATCCGCCGATGCTGACCACGGCGCCGAGGGCGTTGGGATCCAAGACGACCGAGCCGGCCTGAATGTTGATTTGGCCCGTGATGGGATTGGCGTGAAGGGTCAGTGCGAGGCTGCCGAGCAGCCACGGTAGGAGTTTAGTAATGGGCAGGTTCATGATTTATTTGAGGCGATTGACTTGACGTTTTCTCAGGCTAGAGCCTGGGACGAACGCAGAGTGGGCGTTCTCCGTTGCGAGGATAGTCCGCCGCCGGACTAACGGCTATGGGCTGTTGACCTACTTGGGTGGATACGCGGCCCGCCTAGCGGGACGGTGTTTCATTGACGACTTCAGCCTCGATGAAGGGTTCTTCATCCGCGGGGTGGGCGTCAGGATGGGCGTTCGCGTCCGGTTCGTGCCCGGGTCGGCCGCCGGCCGGGCGCGCCTTGGCCGATGCGGCTTGGGCGAGGGCGGTCGACACCGTTTGCCAGGTATCGTTGAGTATGCCATTGGCCGATTGGAGGGCGGCCGTGTCGGTGTCCTTCAAGGCCTTCTTCACCCCGTCGACGGCGGTGGCGAGCTTGGCCCGATGATCCGCGGATATCCGCTCCGCGTGCTCCTTCAGCAGTTTCTCCGCGCGAAAGACGACGCGGTCCGCATCGTTGCGGGCTTCCAGGGCCTGCTTGCGCTGCCGATCGTCGTCGGCGTGGAGTTCGCCATCCCGGCGCATGTTCTCGATCTCGTCCTTGGACAGGCCGCTGCTCGCGGTGATCGTGATTTTTTGCTCCTTGCCGGTGCCGAGATCCTTGGCGCTCACATGGAGAATGCCGTTGGCATCGAGGTCAAAATTGACCTCGATTTGCGGAACCCCGCGCGGCGCCGGCGCCAGGTGGTCGAGGGTAAACTTGCCGATGGTCCGGTTGTCCTTGGCGAACTGGCGTTCGCCCTGCAGGACATGGATTTCGACGCCGGGCTGGTTGTCCGCCGCGGTGGAGAAAGTCTGCGCCTTGTGGGTCGGGATGGTCGTATTGCGCTCGATCACGGTGGTGAAGACCCCGCCCAGGGTTTCGATGCCCAGCGAGAGCGGCGTCACATCGAGCAACAGCACGCCTTTGACTTCTCCTTTGAGCACGCCGGCCTGGATGGCGGCGCCGATCGCCACCACTTCGTCCGGATTGACCCCTTGATGGGGCGCCTTGTCGACCAGCCGGCGGGCGGTTTCGACGACCCGCGGCATGCGGGTCATGCCGCCCACGAGCACGAGCTCGTCGATTTTCTCCGGCGCGATGCCGGCATCCTTCAAGCAGGCCCGGACCGGCGCCAGGGTGCGCTCAAAGAGTGGGTCGGTCAGTTGCTCCATTTTGGCGCGGGTCAGCGTCTTTTGGATGTGCTTCGGTCCGCTCGCGTCCGCGGTGACGAACGGCAGGTTGATGTCGTAGGTCAGCGCGTTCGACAGGGCGATTTTGGCCTTTTCGGCCTCTTCCTTGATGCGCTGGAGCGCCTCCGGCTGCTTGCGCAAGTCCAACCCGGTTTCCGCTTTGAACCCATCGAGAATCCAATCCATCAGCGCGTTGTCCCAGTCGTCGCCGCCCAGGTGCGTGTCGCCGTTGGTGGCCTTGACCTGGAATACGCCGTCGCCGATTTCGAGAACGGAAATATCAAAGGTGCCGCCGCCCAGGTCGTAGACCGCGATTTCTTCATCCGTTTTCTTGTCGAGGCCGTAGGCGAGCGAGGCCGCCGTCGGCTCGTTGATGATGCGCAAGACCTCCAGACCGGCGATGCGGCCGGCATCCTTCGTGGCCTGGCGCTGCGAGTCGTTAAAATAAGCCGGCACCGTGATGACGGCCTGGGTGATTTTTTCCCCGAGTCGGGTTTCGGCGTCGGCCTTTAGCTTGGCGAGGATGATTGCGGAAATTTCCGGCGGCGAATACCGCTTCGTCTCGCCGGCCAATTCGACCTCCACCGCGACGTCGCCATTGCCCGCCTTCACGATCTTGTACGGCACCCGTTTGATCTCCTCCTGCACTTCGTCGAATTTTCGGCCCATGAAGCGCTTGATGGAATAGATGGTGTTGCGCGAGTTCGTCACCGCTTGCCGCTTGGCCGCGTCTCCGACCAGGCGCTCGCCGGATTTGGTGAAGGCCACAACCGAAGGGGTGGTGCGCTTGCCCTCGGAGTTTTCCAGTACAGCGGGCTCGCCGCCTTCAATGACTGCCATGCAGGAGTTGGTGGTGCCGAGGTCGATGCCGAGTATTTTAGCCATAAGAGGGTGGTTCCGTCGGGATTGTGCGGGGTTCCGGTCGCGATAGGGGATGCTCGGCGCACAGCCTACGCGCTGCGCGGGTCGATCTCTATGGGGTAAGGACCGGTGGTCGCTGACCGGACCTCGTCGCTTGGCCGCGGCGGCGGCGTGCGCAAAGGTGCGCCATCGCGCGGCGCAGAGTCGGCAAGGCGAAACTCGGCGAAGCAACATTCTGGGCGACACCCGCCGGAAGTTGGAGTACCTTCCGCCCCTCATCATGAGCGAAAACATTCGAGGAAAGGTGGTCGTCATCACGGGTGCGAGCAGCGGGCTGGGCGAAGCGACCGCCCGTCTTCTCTCGGCGCGGGGCGCCACCGTCGCCCTGGGCGCACGCCGGATCGACCGGCTAACGAAATTGGCCGATGAATTGACCGCAAACGGCGGCAAAGCCCTCGCCGTTACCGTCGACGTCACCGATCGCGATCAGGTGAAGCAGTTTGTCGACACCGCCGTGCAAAAGTTCGGCCGAATTGACGTCATCATCAACAATGCCGGCCTAATGCCCCAGTCATTGTTGGAACACCTGAAGATCGACGAGTGGGATCAGATGATCGACGTGAACATCAAGGGTGTGCTCTACGGCATTGCCGCCGTGCTGCCCCATATGATTCGCCAGAAGGCCGGCCACATCATCAATGTTTCGTCCGTGGCCGGCCATCGGGTCGGCCCAGGGTCGTCGGTCTATGCGGCGACGAAATTTGCTGTGCGGGCCCTATCCGAAGGGCTGCGCCAGGAGGTGAAGCCCTACAACCTTCGGACGACCGTCATATCGCCCGGGGCCGTGGCGACGGAACTGCCAAACACCGTGACCGATCCGAGCGCCGCCGAGCGGATCCGCAAGTTTTATCAGCAGGTCGCCATTCCGGCCGACTCGTTCGCCCGGGCCGTGGCCTTCGCGATGGAGCAGCCGGATGACGTCGACATCAACGAGATACTTTTCCGCCCGACGCGGCAGGATTATTAGTTGTCAATCGGCACGATTTTGAATTCGCAATCAACCCGACAGCCATGACGACGCGAACACCGGGCGAGCGTGACTGGGAGTGCCGGCCCGCGGCCTTGGGCGGTCTGGACCCAAGCTCATTGAATCGGGCGAATGGACACTCCGAAGCGTTCATGGGGCGCAGCCCAGTTCCGTCCGGGAGAGTGAATTCTCCTAGGGGTGAACGGAAATGAAGCGAAGATGTCGATATGGGTCGGGCACCAACCCGGATTATCTCATGAAAATCAGCTTAGACCTACCCGAACGAAAGACGTAAAATATGGAAATCAAACGGAATGGCTCGCAACCCTCGGTCAAAGGCCCCGCCGACTGGTTTACCGGCACGGTTCGCATCGATCCGCTCTTTCAAGTCAACGCGTCGACCCGCGCCGCCGGCGCGAGCGTCACGTTTGAACCCGGCGCCCGCACCGCCTGGCACACGCACCCGCTCGGCCAGACTCTGGTCGTGACGTCCGGATGCGGACGGGTACAGCGCCTGGGAGGGCCCGTCGAGGAAATCCGCCCGGGCGACGTCGTGTGGTTTCCCGCAGGCGAAAAGCATTGGCACGGCGCCGCGCCGACCA
>CAZWMF010000327.1:0-5036 GCA_964634535.1 uncultured Opitutaceae bacterium
TCGTGCACCATTGCCGAGGTCTGGGCCGCGAACTCGTCGAAGTGCGCGGGGTCAGGAGCAACCGCATCGTAGGCGTCGCGCCACGCCTGGAAGTCAGCCGGCGTCGGCAACCGGTCATCGCCGAGTGGCGCGCTCTCCCGGCCTGGCGGGCGGTGTTTGGCGGCCTGAAGTCCCTCCGCTCCGAGACCTCGCGGATCGCCGGCGAGATCGCGGCTGAGTTTAGCCGCGTCAACCCGGAGGACTGGCCATGATTCTCGATACCAACGCGCTATCCGCGTTCGCCGACGGCGATGCCGGTCTCGCGGAGAAACTCGGCCCGGTGTCCCAGCCCTGCCTGCCGTCCATCGTGCTCGGGGAGTTTCGATTTGGAATTCTGGGATCCCGGTTCCAAACCCGCTATGAGCGTTGGCTTCGCCGCAGCCTCGATGCGTTTACCGTTCTTCCGGTCGACGGGGAAACCGCGTCCCATTACGCCGCAATCCGCCGCGGGCTAAAGGCCCGAGGCACGCCCATCCCGGAAAACGACATTTGGATCGCGGCGCTCGGTCATCAGTACGATCTGCCCATCCTGAGTCGAAACCGCCACTTTGCGCTCGTCGCAGAGATCCGACAGATTGAATGGTGAGGCCCGGGAGGCACCGTCCCCGCGCGTCGACCGCCCAGTAGATCGCCGCATAGCCCACGCTTCCGTCGATGGGGAATCCGTGCTGAGGCGGCACGGGACTAGCTTTGAGATTGTGCCCGGGCCGCCGGGCCTCGTTTATTTTGGCCGTCCATGCCATCCACCGATTCCCCTGCGCCCTCCCCCGCCTCCACCGATCCGCGACTTCTGTCCTACCTCAACCTCAAGCTGCGGGAAATCGGCCAGCCCGGCGTGCGGCTCCCCGCGGAGGACGGACTGGCGGAATTTGCGGACCACTTTCTCGCGCTCAGCCGGGAGAAGGACCGGGCGCTGGACCGGCACTTGTGCCCGGCCGACCAGCGCATCCAGGACTTTCTGCATCGGCTCCTGGGCGCGGCGACGCCCCGGCTGCCCGGCCTGACGCTCACCCTGGATCGGCCGGGCCTCGCGCGCCTGCTCTCCCTCCCGCCGGACTGGGATGCCTGCCATAGCTCCATCCTCGCCTCCTACCGCCTCCGGCAGGGCGTGCTGCACAACCCGCGCAGCGACCGGCGCACGACCCAGGGCATCTTCCACGTGTCCGAGGGCGGCCTGCCCGTGCCCAACGACAAGAAGGCGGTACCGTCCGCGGTCTTCGGCCAACTCCTGACCCGAGCTTTTCAGCCGCCGGCCGAACTGCTCCGCCTGCCGTTCACCGCCGCCGAGCCCTCAGCGGCCGTCTGCTTTGCCTCGCTCTACCTGCGCCCGATCGTCGTGCCGGCCGTGCCCGGCTTTACGCCGGAACGGCGGATGGAGACGCGGTTTTTTGTCCCCGGGGCCCTGGTCGCAAATCTCGACTTCGTGGAAACCATCTTCGGCAACGCGGGCGACCCGCTCCTGCCCGAACACGACGCCGCGCTCGATCCCGAGGGTTGGACCGGCCACACCGGCTGCGTCGTCCTCGCGCCGCACCTGACCGGCGTGCCCAAGCGGGCCATCGGTCTGCCGGCCTGGGCGGACGCGACCGAGCGCCAGCGGCGCGACGGCATGTGCTGGCGGGAGCCGGACGAACCGTACAACGGCGGCTCGCCCTTCAAGCTGACCGCCCGGGATGCCTCCGGGGTCATCGTGACCCTGATCTCCGACAATTATTTCGGGTACTGCAAGAAGGAGGTCAAAACCCAGATCAGCTTCGCCGCCAATCTGCTGGGCGGCGCCGAAGAGGAGCACGCCGGCGGCGCGATCGTCTTCCCGAGCTATGACCTGGGAGAGGACTTTCAACTGGCCGCCAATCTCCCGGGAGTCGACCACACTTTCGACGGCGCGATGGCGTTGCAGGGGAACATGGTCGAGGCCCAGCCGGGCGGCTGGGCGCGCGACGGGGCGTATCCCAACATCCACTATGTGCCCGAGTCCGCGCGCTTCGACCTGCGCACCCAGCTGATCGCCTGGCACGGCCGGGACGGCAAGGAGAAGACCCTCAAGCTCCTGCCGGGCTTCACCTACGTCCTGCCCTCCGGCTACAAGGTCGAGATGTACAAGCCCGAAGGGGCCGCCCGCTGGCGCCTGCGCGGCACAACCGCCGAGGGACTGCTTTGCCACAAACCCTGCACGGTGTCCGGCGGGGGCAAATCGGAGATTTCCAAGTCGATCGCGGACGCGACGTTCAACGGCCCGGTCTACGTCGGCGACCTCGCGCGCGACCTCGATCAAGTCGATGCGATCCTCGCCCGGGACTACCGCACCCGCTTTCGCGACGCCAAGAGCGAGCCGTCCCGCGGCCGACCCCTCCTGAGCCCGGAGCGCTCGCTCGGATCGGTGGTCAAGCTGCTGACGCGCAGCCCGGATTACACCGACGAGTACAACGAGTGGCTGGCCACGATCCCGCGCTCGATCCGCGAACTCGTGCTCTTGGTGAAGCTCCGGTACAAACCGGAATGGGGCGCCGATTGGCGGAGCCATTTCAGCGTCGACGCGATCAACGCCCGGCCCGGCCACGAGCTCAAATTCCGCCAGGAAAAGCTGCTCACCCATTACCTACGCGTGGGCTACACCCGGGAGGGCGGATGGCGCACCTTCACGCTGCGCTCGGACTTCCTGCCGGCCGAGAAAATCCAGGCCGAGGACGATATTACGGCCTCGGTGGTGGCCCCCCGGGCGCAGGTCCTCGGCCTGCCCGCCTGGGTCTCCGAGCCGTCGCTCAAGTTCGTCCGCAACTGCGAGCTCAGCCTCTTCCAGCGGCCCGACGACGCCGTGGTGCGCGGCTACGACCGGCGCACCGAACGGGATTTCTCGCGGCCGGGACTCTTCTGCTCGAACTACGAACCGCTCACCCACGAGGCCGCCCAGGCGGTGGTGGACGGCACCCTCGGTTTCGACGAATTCACCCCGCCCTTGCGCGCCACCTTCCGGCAGTTTCTCGCCCACGAGCGGCCCGCCTATCTCGCCTCGCCGTCCCACCCGCGGATGGTCGACGGAGTCCCCACCAAGAACCCCCGGTACCTGCAAAACCGGCCGGATCTCGAGGATCCCCGGGCCACGTATCTGGCCCAGACCGGCGCCCGGCTCTACCGGCGCTTGCGGGCCGATGTCCCCGGACCCTTCCCCGTCGGCGCCGAATTGATCGGCCGGCGGCTGAATCCGCCCGAGGCGGGCGTGCGCCCGCTGTGCGTGTTCGGGCCCATCCACTACCAAGAGCTGCCCGAGGCGTTCATGGACCTGATCGCGAGCCTGACCGGCCGCTCGCCTTCCACGACCGGCGCCGGCTCGGAAGGGGCCCTGACCAAGGGCCCATTCAACGCGCTGCCGCCCATCTACGATCTCAACGCCGCCCTAGTCTCCCACGTCCTCACCGGTCTGCCGATCTGGTCGACCGCGGCCGGCTGGGTGGGCCCGCGCAACCGCGTCGACCACGACATCAGCCTGCTCGTGCCCGAAATCTGGTGCCGGATGACGCCGCCCGAGCGGGAGCCGGCCTATCTGATCGCCCAGGGCCATCTCGAGCGCTGCCGGGATTATGAGCATCGCGGCCGGACGGTCCTCGCGAGCCGGCTCGGCTGGCGCATCACCACGCGCTTTGTCCAGACCTTCTGCGGTCGCGTGCTCGCCGACCCGCTGGCGCTGTTCGACGAGGAATTCCTCCAGCCGGAGCGACAGGACCCCGAGGTTTTCGCGGATGGCGTGGACAACATCGTCGGGGCGATGCGCGAGGCGGCCGAACACTATTTTGCGGACGGCTCGATCGCCGACGCCTGCCCGCCCCTTCGGGCGCTGCTGCACCTCATGCGCGACGGCCAATGGGAGGGCCGGGGCGCGGACGATCCGGCCCTGCGCGGGCTCTTCACGCGGGGGGCGCTCCTGGAGAGCGCCTGGTACCGGGCGCGTTTGACGGCGCAGCAACGGGTCGACGTCGACCGGCTGGAGAAGCACACGGCTTACCTCAAGCGCTTCCTCGCCCGGCCGAACTACGCCGACATCGCCCAGAAGTTCGACGTGCGCGCGCGTTTGGCCCGGGCGGAAGAGGCGCTGGCGGCCGCCCGGTCCCCGGCCCATCTCGAGCGACTGGTCGGAACCATCGGCGCCGAGCCTTCGATCGCCATCGGTCAATCGGCCGCCCCGTAGTCCACACCGGCCGGCGGTTCGGCTGATTCAAGCTCGCTGGAACCTGCAGCCCGTTGGTTCGCCATCGGGCGCGGTGATGGCGGACGCCAAAAATCGTGAGCGCCGATGCGACGCGCGTTGGCGCCGGGGCCCGCTGGCTTCGCCGCAATGTCAGTCGGCCCGGACAAGAAATGCGCCGTCTCCGGCAATTTTGGCGCACCCGATTTGTTCCGATGAGCCCGCCATTCACCCCGCCAATCCGGCGTTTCACCCCAGGCGCACCGCGACCGGGCCGGACGCCTTGGCCCTTCGCCCCGAGCCACAATATACATTGCCCGAGCTCATTCTATAAACCCACGATAGCCATTGATATATTTATCCCGTTTCCGCTCCGCCAAGGATCTAATATAAAAACCAACCTCATCGAAGCGACCGGTTCGTGTCGGCTCGAAGTCCGCACCTCCCTCCGCGAGTCGTTCACGGAATTTCACCTCTGTGCGATCATCGAGGGCGCCCAGCCGGTCGGCGCGGCGGCGGAGGCGGTGTTTGCGCAGGTGGCCGCCACTCTGGTCGAGAAGCGGATTCAGCCGATTCAGGAGAAGCTCTACGGCCTTTCCCGCGCTCGCGCCGAGGTGATGCGGCACCGCGATGGCATCTACCGTCTCCATGGCTTGGATCGGACCATGCCGGTGACATGGATCCAAGGCACTCCGCTGCAGGATTGCGAATTCGTCGGCCTCCAACTCTGGGGCATCGCCCCGCACGACGGCGCCGTGTGCGTATCCACCGTCGAAAACCCGGTGACCGGCCGCGGTCGGGCCTGGCAGGGGCCGGG
>CAZWMF010000328.1:0-5021 GCA_964634535.1 uncultured Opitutaceae bacterium
GGTCATCCCGCTGGCCGTTGCCGGTCCTGCTCGCGATCATGGCCCTGCTCATCCTGGCCGGGCTGGCGGTCGGCGAAATGCCGCTCGGACCGGCGCGGCTGTGGGGGGGCCTCCACGGCACCGATCCACTGGCCGCGACGATCCTGTGGCACATGCGCCTGCCCCGAATCCTCGTGGCGGTTCTGGTGGGCGGCGCTCTCTCCGCCGCCGGACTCGTCATGCAGGCCTTCTTCCGCAACAGCCTGGCCGACCCCGGCCTGCTGGGCGTCAGCAGCGGGGGATCTGCCGGCGCGGTGATCGCGATCGCCGCCGGTTGGGCGTCGGTGTCGATCTGGTTCCTGCCGGTCGCGGCCTGCGCGGGCGCGGTCACGGCGACGGGCGCCGCCTTGATTCTGGCCCAGCGCGGGGCGAGCACGGAGCGGCTCCTGCTGGCCGGCGTCGCGCTCAATGCCATCCTGGCCGCAACCACGAGCTACGTCCTATCGCAGCAGATCGGACTCTATGAACGCAACGCCCAGATCCTGTTCTGGCTCCTGGGCGGCCTGGAAGATCGGACTTGGGAGCATGTGGCGATCGCCTTGCCGATCGCGGGCGCGGCGGCACTGCTTTGGCCGCTGGGACGGCCGATGGACCTGCTCAGCCTGGGTTCCGCGGAGGCCCAGAGCCTCGGCATCGACGTGCGCCGGCTCCGGCGCTGGTTGCTCGCGCTGGCCACTGTCCTCACGGCCGCGGCCACCGCCGTGGCCGGTTCCGTCGGATTTGTCGGACTCATCGTGCCGCACGTCATGCGCATCCTGGTCGGACCCGAGCACCGCCGGCTCGTGCCGATCACGCTGGTCGGAGGCGCCTCGTTCGTCCTGGCCTGCGATCTGATCGGACGGCTGGCCGGCGGCATCCGCCTGGGCATCGTCACGTCTCTGATCGGCGGCCCGTTCTTTCTGGGAATGCTGCGGCGCAAACCATGAACGCGCTCACCATCGTTTCGGCCATGCTGCCCGGTCGGCTCGAGGACGTGAGCTTCGGCCTGCCGCCCGGCAAACGGGTCGGCCTGATCGGCCCCAACGGCGCGGGCAAGTCGAGCCTCCTCCAGTTTGCCGCGGGCCTGCTGCCGGGCGCCGGAGCGGTCGCCTGGGCGGGTCGTCCCTTGGGCGCCATCTCCGCGCTCGAACGCGGGCGCTGCGCGGCCTGGGTGCCGCAGGAAGCCCATTTTGAATTCGGGTTCACGGTGCGCTCGGTGATCGGCCAGGGCCGCTACGCCCACGGGGACGACGGCCAGGGCGTGCAGGCGGTGCTGGACCGCTTCAGGCTTTCCGGCTTGGCCGAGCGCCCGGTCAACCGCCTGTCCGGCGGCGAGAAGTCGCGCGTCCTCCTGGCCCGGGCCGTGTTGACGGGCGCCCCCCTGCAGCTCTGGGACGAACCCCTGGCCCAGCTCGATCCCCGGCATGAGCTCGAGGTCCTGCGCTTGTCCGAGGAACTGGCGGCGGGGGGCGCCACCATCCTGCTTTCCCTGCACAATCTGCGCGCCGCCGCGAGCCTGGACCTGCTCGCGGTCATGCACGAACGCCGGCTCCGCGCCTTCGGCCCGCCGGCCGACGTGTTGACGCCCGAGCTGCTCCGGGAGGTATTTGGCGTCCGCGCCTGCCGCGCTCTGGAAACCACCTTCGAACTCCCATGACCGAACCCCGTCCCGAACCCACCGAGGAAGAGCACCGCGAACGCATGCGCAACTTGCAGTCCGAAATGCGGGCGAAGATTCGGGCGGCGCGCGAAGCCCGGGCGCTCCTGATCGTGCATACCGGCAACGGCAAGGGCAAGAGCACGGCCGCGTTCGGCATGCTCGTGCGCATGCTCGCGCACGGCCACCGCTGCGCGGTGATCCAATTCATCAAGAGCGGCGACCAGGCGATCCGCCGCCAGCTGCAGGGTCCCCAACTGGAATGGCATATGATGGGCGGGGGCTTCACCCGGGACACGCATGACCGGGCGGCCGACGTCGCGCGCTGCCGCCAAGGCTGGGAGGTCGCGCTCGCCTGCCTGCGCAACCCGGAAATCAAATTCCTGGTTCTCGACGAATTGAATATCGTCCTTTCCTGCGACTATCTGCCGCTGGCCGAGGTGCTCGCCGGACTGCTCGCCCGAACGGCCGACCAGCATGTGGTCGTCACCGGCCGCGGGGCGCCGCCGGAATTGATCGAGGCCGCCGACCTGGTCACCGAAATGCGCGAAATCAAGCACCCGTTTGCCACCGGCGTGAAGGCCCAGGCGGGCATCGAATTCTAAAGCCGCACGCGGCGGTTGACCGGGGAGGGGCCGGAGCGATCCCCGGTCGCATTCGGCTCGGCCCTGGCACACAAGCTGCTCGTCAAAGGCGTAATACTCACCATCACATTCGTAACACTTATCTAGATGAAATTACCGAAACAGCTTGTTTACTTGTGCGCGTTGCTGGCCGCCGGCGGCGGCATCGCCGCCCACGCGGCGCCGCTTAAGATCGGCTACAGCGACTGGCCGGGCTACACGGTATTCGAGGTCGCCAACCAGAAGGGCTGGTTCAAGGCCGCCGGCGTCGACGTCGAACTCGACTGGTTCGACTACGGTCCTTCGATAGACGCCTTTTCCGCGGGCAAGATCGACGCCGATTGCATCGTCGCCTCCGACGCGCTCGGCGCCGGCGCGGCCGGGGCCAAGAGCAAATTTATCGCCCTCATCGATTACAGCGAAGGCAGCGACATGATCGTCGGCAAGCCGGGCATCGCCTCGCTCAAGGATCTCAAGGGCCAGAAGGTGGGCATCGAGCTGACGTTGGTCGAGCACATGCTCCTGCTGGAAGGACTCAAGCAGAACGGCATGACGGCCAACGATGTCACGCTGGTCGGCACGTCCACCAACAACACGCCGCAGACGCTCGCCTCGGGGTCGGTGGCCGCGATCGGCGCGTGGTATCCGATTTCTTATCAGGCTCTTACCCAGGTTCCGGGCTCCAAGAAGCTGTTTACGAGCGCGGAGGCCAAGGGTTTGATCTATGACGTTCTGGCCGTAAGTCCGGCGAGCCTCGCCGCGCGCCACGACGACTGGGCTAAAGTGGCGGCGATTTACTATAAGTGCGTCGCCTACCTCATGGATCCGGCGACCCGCGACGACGCGATCAAGATCATGGCGGCCAAAGTTGGCCAGGATCCGGCCGTCTATGCGAAGTATGTGCCCGGCACCCACTTCCAGACCCTGGCGGAAGCCAAGGCCAACTATGGCGGCACCGCCCCGGGTGCGATGAACATCAAGGACTCCATGGTGTTGAGCGACAAGATGCTCCTCGATGTGGGCGCCTACAAGAATACCCAGAATCCCGACGACTATATCTACTCCGGAATCGTTCTCGCGCTTCCCTGAAGTCCCCGGCGCGAGACCTGCTAACACCAAACCCCATGGGCTTGCGCGATCGGCTGGGACTGAGGCATGAGCTGCCGCCACGGCGGCGGCTCATCCTTCTTATTCTATCCTTTGCCCTACCCTTGGCCGCGTGGAGCGTCGTCAGCTACACGCCCTGGATTTGGCATCCACTCGTCCGCGTGACCGATCCGGGCGGCGTCGACTACTTCCTGCCCGGGATGGACGTCGACCGCACGGTGTTTGCGCACGAGGCGGCCACGGCGCTCAAGACGGGCCTCAAGCCCCCGGTGGGTTATCGGGTGAATCCGATGTACCTGCCGCCGCCGCACAAAGTGGCCATCGCGTTTGTGACGGCGTTTACGACGCCCCCGCGATTGCCGAGCGAACCGTGGCTGCACGAGAGCCTCGGCCGCAGCATTCGCACGATCTTCTGGGGCTTCGTCATATCGTCGGTTTTCGGGCTGCCCCTGGGCATCCTTTGCGGAACCTACCGGTTCTTTGCGAAACTGCAGGAGCCGTTCATCGAGTTCTTCCGGTACCTGCCGGCGCCGGCCTTCGGTGCGCTCTGCGTCGCCATCCTGGGAATCGACGATGCGCCCAAAATTGCGATCATCGTGATCGGCACATTTTTTCAACAGGTTCTGGTCATCGCCAATACGGTGCGCAAGGTCGACCCGGCCCTGATCGAAGCCGCCCAGACCCTGGGCAGCCGGGGCTGGCAGCTGCTCACCCGCGTGGTGATTCCCGCGACCATCGCCGACGTCTACACCGACATGCGCATCCTGCTCGGCTGGGCCTGGACGTATCTCATCGTCGCCGAAATCGTCGGGACCATGTCGGGCATCACCTTCTTCATTACACTCCAGGCCCGCTACCGCCAGTTCGACAACGTGTATGCCGCGATCGCGATGATCGGGGTCATCGGTCTGAGTTGCGATATGACCCTCGCCTGGCTGGCGACGGTGCTTTTCCCGTGGAAGCGGCGCACCCGCCGCGCCAAGACGGCGCCCGCGCCCGCGCCAGTCAACGCGGAGTCGGACGAGCCGGCGGCCGCCCGCCAAACCTCCCTCGCCGAGGGGAGCAAGACCAAACCCACCCTGGCCGGTCCGGCCACCGTCGCCGATGTCTAACGCCGCCGCCCCCACGCTCGAGCTTCCCGACTATCGCGAGCAATCGCCCGACGTGGCGGCGCGCTTCGCCCGCATCCGGACGCGCCCGGTCGTCCTGAGCGTGCGCGACCTGCACAAATCCTTCGGCGGTTCGGACGGCGGCCACATCGCCTTCCAGAAGATGTCCCTCGACGTGCATCGTCGGGAATTCATCTGTATCATTGGCCCGTCGGGCTGCGGAAAATCCACCTTCATCCGGATTGTCGCAGGTTTGGAGGGCGCCTCCGGCGGCCAGATTCTCGTCGATGGGAACCCCGTCTCCGGACCCGGGCCGGACCGGGGCATGGTCTTCCAAGGTTATACGCTCTTCCCCTGGCGGACGGTGTTAAAGAATGTGATGTTCGGCCTGCAGATGCGCGGCAGCGAGACCAGCCAGGCCGAGAGCGACGCCCGCCTGTGGCTCGACATGGTCGGCCTGGCGAAATTCGAGCATCTCTACCCGCACGAGCTGTCGGGCGGCATGAA
>CAZWMF010000329.1:0-4357 GCA_964634535.1 uncultured Opitutaceae bacterium
AGACCCAATTATGCGTTTTTGCCTTTGAAGTAGAGGCCGGAGGAAGGGTCTTTGCGTAGTTTGGAATTGGCGACGAGGGCGATGATGGAACGGCGGCAGGTCTCGAAGGAGGCGTCGATGGATTGTGTAGCGAGCCAGGATTCGAGGCGGCGGGATATTTCCTTACGGGACTCTCCTGAAGCTGGGCAGGAGGCGAGGAATTCATGGGAGTTCATGGAAGCGATCTGGGAGACCATTGATGGGGCGCCGCGTTGGCGGGTAGAAGAGATCCCTTGGGAGCAGGAGACGTGCATTTGGAGATCATCGGACCAGGTGAAGGAAGGGCCGGAGCCTTTAGGGATTGGGGAGCGGCGTTGTTTTTCGGACCAGATGGTGGTGATGTCGTTAATTTTGTCGAGTCGGAGGTTGGTTTCGGCTTTTCTCTCGAATTGTGAGCCGAGATGTCCTCGGGACTTGTCGGAGCCTGGGTTGAAGTGTATGACGCCGGGGATGGGGATTTGGTATTGGATGGCGAGGTCTTGGAGTTGGGCGATGAAGGCGTTGCATTCGGCGGCGTCGTTCACGTCGGAGACGAAGTCGGCGATACCGTCGAGGAAAGCGGAATGGATGCCGCCGTGGGTATCGGCGGTGATACGCATGGCTTCGAGGAAGCAGTTTGTGGCGGCATTGAAGTCGAGTCCGGTGAGGCAGTAGGAGTAGAACCAGGGCGGGGGTTTTGGGAGGTGGACTCGGCGTAGAATCCGATGGATTTGGTGCCAGTGGTCGTCTGGGGACTGTTCGGAGTCGAAGTGAAGGACGGCGAGGTTTTTAGGGTTGGAGGAGTCAAAGGAGAGCAGGTCGCAGTCGCCGTTATGAGGAAAGGCGGAGCCGATCATGGCACAGATGACGGAGCTTTTGCCGGTTTTGATGGTGCTGGTGATGGAGGACAGGTTTCCGGGGGTGCAGATGACCTTTTCGTCGAGGGTGTAAATGGGACGGAGAGGGGGCGGTTTGATGTTGGGGTTGAACTGGCGTTGGGCGAGGATTCGGAGTGTGGGGATAGCGGTATGGATTTGGCGTCGGACGGCGGGCAACCCATCGAGGCGGTGGAGGTCGTTGAAGTCGGTGGGTTTTTCGGCGAGGGAGTTGTCTCCGAATTCGGGCAGTGCCAGGAAGGCTTTGATAGACTCGGCGGATTTACGGGCGTGGGCGAGTCCGGGGTTGCCGTCGGTGAACTGGTCGTTATCGGAGGCGATGATGATTGTGCGTGTGGGTTCGGATTGGCGGAAGGCTTGTGCGACGGGTAGAAGGTTGCCGCAGTTCATGGCGCAGGCGACGGTCCATCCGGTTGCGGCATGGAGGGAGGCGCCCGTAGCGTAGCCTTCGCAGATGATGAGGGGGCCGCCGGTGTTTGGGCGAGAGATCAGGTGGAAGCATCCCTGGACTCGGCCATGCCAGAGGAAACGCTTGGTGCCGTCATCGGCGATGAACTGTGCGCTGTGTACGGTTCCGGCGATGTCTTGCAGGGGAATCGCCAGCCATCCTCGGGTGAGTTCGAGATTGGAGATTCGGATGAACGACTGAGCGGTGATTCCTTTGGCGGTCAGGTATGGGTGAGTATTGGCCGGCGGTGCGGAGTGGAAAAGGTCGTCGCACTTCTTGCGGGCTTCGGCTTGGTCTTCGGCTTCTTGTGCGGCGCGCGCGGCCTCGGCCTGTTTGGCGGCGCGGGCGCATTCGTTCCATTCCTCGCGGGACATGGCGTTGCGGGCTTTGGAGCACCACTTGAACTTTGTGTTTCCCCGCCAGCAGCCGTAGATGACGTTTATGAGGTCGTCGGTCTTGAAGGCGATGTACCAGCCGTCGTCATCTTTTCCGGGAGGGATTGGGAAGCGGTGGATTTTGCCGTCCGGGTAGAGCGGACGGGGGAGAGGGTTTCCGTTGCTGATGGCCTCAGAGAACAAGGAATCGGTGGGAGTCATATTGCTGCCTCCTTAATCGCCTGTTCGAGGATGTCGAAGCAGACCGACTTGATGCGCTCCGTCGGCACGCGGCGGAGGCGCTTCATCATTTCGAGTTTGAGGGAGTCTTCGATGCCCTGGCGTTCTTTGTGACAATCACGGCAGAGGCAATGGAGCAATTCGTCCGGGTGTTCCCAGGCCGGCTGGCCCTTGAGGTAGCCGGAGTGGTGGACGTTCAGTTCGTTGTCGGTCGCGCCGCAGTTTTCGCACTTGAAGTTTGCGGCGGAAAGGATTTCGAGGCGTTTGCGCTGCCAGCGGGGATCGCGCAACTGGTCATGGTATGATTGCATAATGTCGCATGTTCGGAGTTTGTTTTACGCCGGTGGAAAAAGTTGTCAACACCAAAATCTCGGGAGTTGGTCATGGGTTGTTAACCTACAATTCACTTTGAATCATGGCTTTGATGATTTGCGCCGCGAGCGGCCAGACGATGCTGTTTCCCAATGCGCCAAGTATGCTGCGGTGTAGCCCAGCAACCACGCTGAAAGAGTCGTCAGGCGCTCTACGAACCTTTCCGTCCGCGCAAGGCAGCCAGACGCAGTTGCTCCATGCAGTTGGTCTATCGCCTCCACTGAATGCCCAATCCGGCCCTCCGGTCGGCAGGGACCGCCTTCCTCGGCGCTCTTGTTCGGGGTTGCCCAAGCCGCCGCCGCGTTCGTCAGCGTGTCCGGCGTACCGCGATGCGCTCCCGTGCTCTCGCTGTCCTCGCTCCGGGGAGTGGGCCAGTTCGATTTGAGGATGTTCGGGATGTAATCGCTTCGCTCCGGGTTCTGCGTCTGTCCTTTCACATCCCGGCTGGCAGGAGTCGGCCAGGCCGACTCCTGCGGTTCGTTTGCAAACAATCCAGTATCGCATTCGACGGTGCGGGGCGCCGACGGCGCAAGCTCCCAGACTAAACACCCTTGTCGCGTAGCCTTGTGCTTCCACGTCAGATAAAATTCCGGCGAGGCCCACATCTCCGATTCCAGGAGGATTCTCGAAAATGGCCCAAGCGGGTCGGACGGCAGCAAAGACCGCAAGAGCCGATGGCCAGAGCCAACGGTCATCGCTTGCGCCTCGTTGCTTCCCGGCCCGTGAGGCTGGCTGGCAGGGAACGCCAGCGGTAAGGAGCCAGACGCCCGAATCAGGCCGCCCAACAATGGTTCGTTCACCCGCTTTCCGCCCCGGCTCGACTTGCCTGCCTCGGACGCATCCGGCGTTGGCCAAGTTGAACGTTCTAACGTCTGGCCATACCGGGACTCCCGGCCATGCTTTTGCGAGGAAGGATTGGCAGCGGGCGTCGCTCTCGCACATGGCGATGGTTCGCACCCCGTTAGCTCGGGCTGCGAGGGAGAAGCCGGCGAGAGGCCAGTGAACAGGTCCACATGAGTCCTGTCCACCGGCAAACCTCCTTTCTCGTTACACGTTGACTTGTTTTCAGTGTGTTCTTTCATTCAGAACAATTCAGGTTGTTCTTTGGGCGCGGGTTTCCAGAAGGAGACGGCGTAGAGGTGGTCTTGGCAGAGCTTGGGGAAGAACTTGCCGACGTAAAGATTGCCGACCCGATAACCCAGGGCGAGATATTTTGACTCCGTGCCAGCGAGATCGTTGGTCGGGATCAGGATGCGCGGGGCGTTGGCCTGTGGGTCAGGGTCGGACATACCCTCACCACTTCATCACGATTTTTGAAGCGTCCACGATGAGGCGGTGGGTGCCGTCCTCGAAATCGTGAATCAGGCCGCCGTAGCGGAGGTCCACGAGCACGCGGTCGCCGGGGGCGACTTCCGGTTTAAGGAACTTGGTCACAAACTTTCCACGCTTGCTGATACTTGGAACTTTCACCCAGGCTCCGGGGCCGGCGGCTAGGACGAGGTATTGCATTTCGTTATCGGTGCTAACCCAGGTGCGGTGCTGGTTCGGCAAGAGATGAATGCCGCCCGGCGTCACTTGCTGAGTCGGCTTGAGCGGGGCGATGGCAACGCGGTTGCCGATGAGCTTGAGCATCTTCATGGTGTGAGCAACCAGACCATGATCTTGACCCAGTTTTTTCCGAGTGGCGTCCCGCGCTCGAATTTTGACAGGGCGGTGTAGTCCACCCCGATACGTTTGGCGAGTTCTCGAAGGCCCAGTTTGCGTTCTTTGCGCCAGGCGCGAATTGCTTGTCCAATAATCATAAGAAGGGAAGTTTGGTCGTTGTGAATCCGCACGCGCCGCGATGCCCGCCGCCGCCGTATTTGACGGCGATGGTGCTTAGGTCGAGATCGGTGCGGTGCTTGGCGTGGTAGAGGGATACGGTCCATACCTTGCCGTTGAAGTAGTAGGCCAGCAGCGCGTCATGGCCGGTCTCGGGCGCATCCTTGGCTTCAAACGTCAGGCTATTG
>CAZWMF010000329.1:4367-4998 GCA_964634535.1 uncultured Opitutaceae bacterium
CCCATTCAATCATGTAGCTGCGGTACTTGACGAGCGATTCGTTTTCCTGTTTGGCGTAGCGTTGGACAAGTCTTCCATCCTCTGCCATAGCGCGTGTGTATCCCTGATCTTCGTCGGCGGGTGAAAGAAGGCGCTGCCATGAAGGTTCATACCACGCCCTGAGAGCATACTGGAAAGCGTCGGCCAGGGGGTCGCGCTTGTCCCACACGTCGTATTCCCCCGCCAGCCGAACAGCGAGAGGTTCCGGCACGAGCCGATTCACGTAATCGGTTTTCCCAGGCAAACCAAGCGGGGCCTCCCACTTCGGGTCGTGCGCCACAAACCACTGCCACGCCAGCCGGCACGCCGCCACGCCGTCAATGCGGTAGCCGGGGATTGCGGCGGGATGTGTTTCGATGCTGCTCTTGTGGTGGTCAATCCACACGAGTCCGGGTGGGTGTTGCGGTGGGTTCTTGTCACTCGGCTTGTACTCGAATCCGAACACCCTATCCAATGGTAGGTCCATTACCCAAATAGGACCGGAAGTAATCTCAAGAGGCTTGTCCCCAAAGTTCCAACCGATATAGTTCACGTCTTCCGTTCCGAGAAAACGCTTGGCGATTTCACGGCAGAAAATGCCGTCGTAGTCTGC
>CAZWMF010000330.1:0-4948 GCA_964634535.1 uncultured Opitutaceae bacterium
GGCATCGTCTACGTCGCGGATACTTACAACGATACGATCCGTAGAATCACGCCGAACGGGATCGTGACGACGCTCGCCGGATCGGCCGGGATCCAAGGTTTCGCCGACGGAACGAGAGGCTCGGCCCAATTTAACGAGCCTTTTGGCGTGGCAGCCGACGCCTCTGGCAACGTTTATGTCGCGGATTCCGGTAACTCCACCATCCGTAAAATTACTCCGAACGGGGTCGTGACAACGCTCGCTGGCTTGGCGGGCAGCGAAGGCTCGGCCGATGGCGCGGGCAGCGCGGCGCGGTTCTGCTCGCCCGACGGCGTGGCGGTTGACGGATACGGAAACGTCTATGTCGCGGATTCCGGAAACTTAACCATCCGTAAAATCACGCCGGCCGGAGTCGTGACGACGTTCGCGGGTCAAGCGGACAACTTCGGCGAATCCGATGGTATGGGCAGCTCAGTGCAATTTTGCTCGGCATCTGGCGTGACGGTGGACCACTCGGGCAACGTTTATGTCGCGGACAGCTTCAGCGGAGCGATCCGCCAAATCACCCCGGCCGGATTCGTGACGACCCTCGCCGGCGCTACGTGGAGCGGCTTTGCCGATGGCACGGGCAATTCCGTTCAATTCGACGAGCCCTACGGCGTGGCGGTGGATGCCAACGGTAAGCTCTATGTCGCGGACGCCGGTAACAATCTAATCCGGGTGGGAGTTCCGGCAACAGTGTTTCCACCGACGATTGCGACTGTGTCCACCGATCAAACGGCGGTGGTCGGGGCGAACGCGTTCTTTTTCGTGGTGGCTCCGGGCAGCCCGGCGCCCACTTATCAATGGGAGTTTAACGGAGTGGCAATCGCCGGCGCCACCGGGGCTTCACTCACGGTCGCCAACGTCCAACCGTCCGATGCGGGCGCATATACGGTCACGGTCAGCAATGCCGACGGCTCCCTTACCAACGCTGCCGGCACCCTGACGGTCAACCCAGCCGGCGACAGCTCCCCGCCGGTCATTATCCAGCAACCCAGCTCGCAGACCATCGCCAGCGGAAGCACGGTAGTGCTGTCGGTCAGGACGAACAGCGGGATAGAGGCGAACGCCGTGCAACATCGGGTTAGGCCCGCCGATTCGGGCGAATCCAGCCCGACCGTGCAATGGTTCCTGAATGGACTGCCGATCTTTGCGGCGACGAGTTCCTCCCTGGTGATCCCCCTTGCCACCTCGGCGACCGCGGGAAATTACACCTGCGCCGTAACGAACGCCTCGGGGACGGTGATCAGCAATTCCGCAACGGTGACCGTGACTACAACAACCGATGCCGGCCGGTTAATCAATCTTTCGACGAATACCTTTGCCGGAACCGGCGCGCAGCTTCTCACCATGGGATTCGTCACCGGTGGGGCGGGCACGAGCGGATCGCAATCCATACTCGTGAGGGCTTCGGGTCCGGCCTTGACCGCATATGGCATCACCGATGTGATGCCCGACCCGGAACTCACCCTTTTCGGTGCGAACCAGAATGTCTTGGCGTTCAACGCGGGCTGGTCGGGCACCCTGGCCAATGAAGCTGCCGTCAACACCGCGGACGCCGCCACCGGTGCCTTTGCGCTCATTCCGGGCAGCAGGGATTCGGCGACGGCAGTGACCCTGGCGCCGGCGGCGGACACGGTGCAAGTGACGAGCATTTCGGGAACTTCGGGCTACACACTTGCGGAACTTTATGACGACACGCCGGCCGGATCCTACACTCCGACGACGCCGCGCCTTATCAATGTTTCCGCCCGGATGGAGGTGGATGCCAAAAACTTCTTGATTGCCGGACTTACCGTGGGCGGGTCGACCGCCAGGACGGTGCTCATCCGAGCGATGGGACCGACACTGAGCAACTACGGCGTCACTGGAGCGATGCCGGATCCCCAGCTCAATGTCTACAACGCCGCCGGCACCGTCATTGCGTCCAATGCCGGGTGGGGCGGCGATCCGTCGATTGCCATCGAGGCAGCAACCGTCGGAGCGTTTGGCTTTGCCAGCACAGCTAGCCTGGATTCCGCCGTTCTGGTCACGCTCGCGCCCGGTTGCTACACCGCACAGGCCTCCAGTGTGAGCGGAGTGACCGGCAATGTGCTCATTGAGGTGTACGAGGTCCCGTGATTGACCCAATTCCTCACATTCCGCCGTAGAGCCTAATCTTCGAATCAGCCTACCGGCTGCGCGTTGCCACGCCCGCGGACATCCGCAATGCGAATGGTGCAAGCGCCGGGAGGCGAACCGGGATCAACGGCTCCGGAACTTAAAGGGTCAGGCTCCAATTTCTTATATTCTGAGTCGCGCTCCTTGCTTCAATCGAAGCATGGCAAGGAGGCTGCGAATCCAATTTCCGGGAGCCACGTATCACGTAATAAATCGGGGCAATTACCGGCAGAACCTCTTTGAAGTCGATGACGATCGGCATGCGTTTGAGCGGTGCCTTTTCGAGGCTTGCCGCGAAAATGGCTGGCTGATCCATGCCTACGTGATCATGCGGAACCATTTCCACGCCGCCATCGAAACTCCCGCTGGAAATCTCATTCGCGGCATGCATTGGCTCGAGACCACCTTCAGCACCCGTTTCAACCGATTTCGGCGCGAACGCGGTCATGTTTTCCAAGGCCGGTACCAGGCGCTGGTCGTGAAGCCCGGTGGCTATCTCTGCCGGCTAGTCGACTACATCCATCTCAATCCGGTGAAGGCCTCCATTGTGGACGTTGCGAGTCTGGCCACATTTCCATGGAGCAGTTATCCACGATTCTTCGAGGGCAGGCGGTATGATTTCCTTGTGTGTGATCGCTGGCTGAAAGATCTCGGGATTGAACCAGGTTCGCCGACCGCATGGCGACGATACCAGGAACACTTGGGCCAAAGAACGGCCGGTACCCACCTCGCCGGTCCGGACGAGGAAGAGGAGATGTCGCATGGATGGGCCATTGGCGATGATGAGTGGAAAATATCCTTGGCGCGCTCGCATGCCATAGAGGTTACCGCGTCCATCGCACGGCGCCCGGCTGAGGTCTCAGACTTGGTCGAGGCAGCTTGGCGGCGAGAATTGGATCAACTCTTGCTGGGATTCAAAAAGTCTGACGCCGACATCGCAAACGACCGCAAGGGTGCCGCCTGGAAGATTGCGATCGCTGCCAAGCTTAGGTCTGGAACGTCGGCATCGAATCGATGGATTTCCGAAAATCTAGGAATGGGGTCGGCAAACGCGGTTAGCGTTTATCTTTCGCAGCTGCGCGCCCAAACAAAGAGTTATGAATTTGGACCCTGACCCCCTCTCCTCCGTAACGTAACACGTTGTGAATCGCCAACAAAGCGCCGAGCGGGCGCTTACCGGAACCCCCAACTTCGCAGGAATCCTCCGGTCTATCTTTCATTCCGCGCGGTAGGGTAAGAAAACAGTGTGAAAGTCGCTTGGCGACCGAGGGAAATTGAACCATGTTGGCGGGGTGCAAGGGTCGACCCATACGCATTT
Source organism: uncultured Opitutaceae bacterium (assembly GCA_964634535.1). Lineage (GTDB taxonomy): Bacteria > Verrucomicrobiota > Verrucomicrobiia > Opitutales > Opitutaceae > Palsa-1447. Next base: position 3,500 of record CAZWMF010000330.1, read on the forward strand.
GGCCGCTGACGGGAGGGTTGCCAGCAACCCGAATATCCTTGAAGGAGAGCCGATATTCTTTGGCACCCGCGTCCCGATCTCGACGTTGTTCGAATACTTGGCTGACGGGCTTTCGTTGGACTATTTCTTGGATTCGTTCCCAACCGTGACGCGAGACCAAGCAGTGGCCGTCCTGCATTATGGGCAGCGGCAGATCGAGAGCGAGCTGGCGGCGTGAAAGTTCTGTTGGACGAGTCGGTGCCCGTTCAGGTGCGCCGCGCGCTGGTCGGACATGAGGTTCTGGCTCCTCGGGAAGTTGGCTGGAAAGGTCTCGAAAATGGGGACCTTTTGGCAGTTGAAAGTAATCGGCCAGGAATTTCTGGCTTTTTTGGATAGTCATTTGCAACCCGGGCCCAAGCCGGACTGACCGCATGCGGCCTCTATCGGCGCTGCGGAACATCCCGCCCCGCGAGTGCTTGCACCGGCATTTCGTGCCATTATTCTCGACCATCATGATTACCAACGAACTTTCGCGCGCCGTCTTGGATTTGCCCTTGGAAGATCGCCTTGAGCTTGCCCGACGGTTGGTCGAAAGCGTCGTTGAGCCAGCCCCTCTAACCGACGCAGTCAAAGACGGAATTCGGAGGATCGAGGACGTGGCGGCGGGTCGGGTAGCTGGACTCACTGAAGACGAGTATCGTACGGCTCTCCAATGAGGGTCCGTTTCCATCCCGAGTTTCCGAAGGACCAGCGGAAATTCGAGGATCAGTATGCCGAGATTTCAGAGGGGTTGAAAGCTCGTTTTCGGCAATCCGTCGATGAGGCTGTTGAGGCGATCAAATCGGCCCCCAGTAGCGCGGGGCACTTCGTAAACACCGGCGCGGGAGTTGTGACCGAATTCCGCCGACGCAATGTGCAGGTCTTCCCGTTTTTCGTGCTTTATGGCTGGAATGCTGATTTGCTGATCTTCGGCTCAATCCTGCCCGTTCGCTCCGATCCATTGAATTGGCTGACGAGGCTTCGGTAGTCCAGCCGTCTTCGCCCAGGCCGCTCAGATTCGAATAACGTGTTGAGTAAGCGGGCTGGCGTCGCCGGGCCGTAGCCCCACGCGGCGAAGGCTGGTGCAAGCGCCGGGAGTCGAACCCGGATCAACGGCTTCGGAGGCCGCCACACTATCCATTGTGCTACGCCTGCAGGACTAGGTCCGGTAATCAAGGGGTCGGACCCCCGTCCGTCAAGCCAGCGAATTCTTGGCGCTGGCGCAGCGCCGGCAAAGCGCCCGTCCGCGTCGGAGCACCGAGCGGGCCGCGGTGGGCCGGCCGGAATGGCGCAGCGCTTGCGCCCACATGACCCAGCCTTCCTTCTTCCCCGGCCAGAGCTTTGCATGCTGGCGGGCTGTTGCGACCAGCCGACGCCAACGTTGCGAACTCTTGTAGAGCTCCATCAGCAGCTCCAGCACCTCCGGCTCGG
>CAZWMF010000331.1:0-4939 GCA_964634535.1 uncultured Opitutaceae bacterium
TCACCGGCCGCGATTTCTTTCTTCATACCATGGTCATTTTACCATGGTCATTCGTGCCGCAGCGCCACGGCGGGATCCATTTTCGACGCGCGGCGAGCCGGTAGAAAACTGGCGGCCGACGCGGCGAGCGTCAGCCCGGCGACCACTGCGGCGTAAGTGGCGGGATCGGTCGCTTTGACGCCATAGAGCAGAGTCGCGAGATAGCGGGTCAGCAGCAGCGCCGCGCCCACGCCGGCGATGGCCCCGGCCAACAACGTGGCTGCGCCTTCTTTCATCACCAGGGCCAGCACCGATTCGGCGGGCGGACAGAAGAACCGGTCGGGCGCATCCGGCAGGAGCGCACCGCGCATCAGGTCGACCGCGTAGGCCACCGGATCGAAATGAGCCGCGACCCTTATCCAGTAGGGCGCGGTCTGCAAGGGGTACAGACCGCCCGACAGGAAGAACATCGGCAGGAGCACCGCGTTGCTGACGATCGGAAACACCGTGGTCGAGGTGAAGCGGGCGGCCACCGCCACGCCCATCGCCGAAAACACCATCGAGGCAAGGAGCATCGCGCCGATCAGTTCGGCCAGCGGCAAGAGCCCGAGAGGCACGCCGGCGAGCGGCGCAAACGGCAGGAGCAGGAGCGCCTGGAGGAAGGCTTGCAGGCCGCCCGAGGCGATCTTGCCCAGCGCCAGCGCGGCGCGCGGGACCGGCGCCACCAGGACCGCCTTGAAGAAACCAATCTGGCGGTCGAACACAATCGTGATGGCCGCAAACGTCGAGGTGAAGAGCAGGTTCAAACCGATGACGCCCGGAAAGATAAAGGGCCGGTACCCGTCGCTCATGCGGGAATTGGCGCCCAGGCCGGCGCCCAGCACAAACAGGTACAGGAGCGGCTGGGCAAGTCCCGCCGCCAACCGGGCCCGGTCGAGCCAGGCCCGCTTGAGATCGAGCACCACGATCGCGTAAATGCCGCGGATCATCGGCCGCGCCCTCCCCGCCCGGCCGGCGCCGGCCCCGCGCCACTCTCGAGTCCCCGGCCGGTCAGCCGGATGAAGACGTCCTCCAGGCTGGGCTCGTGCATTTCAACCCGGCGGACCTTGACCGGCAAATGGCGCACCAGATCGGCCACGATGGCCGCCGGATCGGGATGGATGACGGTCAGGCCCGCCGGCGAGTCCTCCGGCGCGTAGTGGCGCTCGGCCAGCCAGCGGCGGGCCAGCTGGTCGTCGTCGGTGCGCAGCCGAATCACGCCCCCGCCGACGCGCTCCTTGAGGGCCCGCGGCGTATCCAGGGCCACGATGCGCCCGGCGTCGATCAGGGCGATGCGGTCGGCCACCTCGGCCTCCTCCATGTAGTGGGTGGTGAAGAACACCGTCCGGCCGGCCGCCGCGAGCGTGCGCACCTGCGCCCAAAACTGCCGGCGGCCGTCGACGTCGAGCCCGAGGGTGGCCTCGTCGAGGAAGAGAATCCGCGGGTCGGTCACGAGTGCGCGGGCGAGCTCGAGCCGCCGGCGTTGGCCGCCGGAAAGGGTGGCCGCCGGCCGGTCGGCCGCGTCCGCCATGGCCAGCTCGGTCAGCAACTCCTGGGCGCGGCGCCGGGCGGCGGCTCCGGTCAGCCCGTAGAACAGGCCCATCAGCATCAAGTTGTCCCGACCGCTGAGCCGCTGCTCGATCGCCGGCTCCTGGAACACGATCCCCATCGAACGGCGCACGGCGTCGCGTTCCCGCACCACATCGTGGCCGAGGACGGTAGCCTGGCCTTCGGTGGGCGAGCGCAGGGTCGCCAAGATAGAGAACAAGGTGGTCTTGCCCGCCCCGTTCGGGCCGAGGAGTGCGAAGCGCTCGCCCGTTCGCACCGCCAGATCGATGCCCTTGAGCGCCTCCACGCCGCCGTAGCGCTTGACCAAGCCGCGCACGTCCACCGCGGGCGCGGAATCGGTGGAATCGGCGGGAGGCATCCGGCCAGCACAACGACTCAAAGGCGCGGGGCAAGTCTGCAAGCTTTGCACTCGCGCGGAAAACCGCTTTGCTTTCCCGCATGGGTTCCACCGTGCCCGTTCGGCCGCCCCTGCGCGATTTCTTCGTGTTGCTCCTCCTGGGCGTCCTGTTGCTGACGCTTGCGCTCGTGGTCCGCTCGGGCATGTGGGAGGCGAAGCACCCGGACGAGCCGATCAACGCGGCGATGCGCGCCGCCCTGGCGCAGGAGCGGCCGGAACTGTCGACGCCGGACGCGATGGAGGTCGATCGACTCTATCCGACCGCGGCGGTCGAAACTTCCGGGTTGCGCTTCGTGGTGCGCAACCCCGGACAGGGACCGCGGCCCGCGCGGGGGGATGCAGCGCGGATCCGCTTTGCCGGCCGCCTGCTCGACGGAACGCCGATCGACACCACCTATGCGGGCGCCGAGCCGTATCGATTCCGGGTCGGCACCGGCGCGGTGATCGCGGGCCTGGACCAGGCCGTCCTCGGCATGCGCCGCGGCGAGAAGCGCACGCTCATCATTCCCTATTGGCTGGCCCACGGCGCCGCCGGCCAGCCGCCGACCATTCCCCCAAAGGCCACGTTGATCTACGAGGTCGAGCTCATCGATTTCAGCTCGTAGGTCGGGGGCTCGCTGGAGCCGACGCCGAACAGCGCCGAGCTACCAAATCGAGCGTTACCCCATTTGGCCGTTAACCGATGTCCAGGATCTGGTAGTTACGCCAAGCTACTTCGGAGCACTACAACCCGAGCAGGCTTCCCGAGCGCTTGATCCAGCGCTCGGCCTCGCGCCAGGCCGGGCAGACCCGCTCCACGTGCGCCCAAAATCGGGCCGAATGGTTCATCTCGAGCAAATGCATCAGTTCGTGATAGATGATGTAGTCGCGCACGAAGTCCGGGGCCTGCACCAGCCGCCAGTTCAGCGAAATCGTGCCGTTGGCCGAACACGAGCCCCAGCGCGAGCGCTGGTTGCGCACCACCACGTTTTTGACGTCCGCTCCGGTCACGGCCGACAACTCCCAGGTCCGCGCGCTCAATTCGATCCGGGCGCGCCGGGTGAATTGGGCCTCCAACGCCGTCCGAAGATCTCCGCCGAGAGTAGGCACCCGGAACACGTCGGCCGCCAGGCAGACGCTCGGCCGCTCACCCTCCAGCGCCACCCGGATCTCGGCCATCTCTCCCCGCCATAGGATGGACGTGCCGACGTGCCAGACGGCGGCAGCGCGGGGCCGCCGGCGCTGCCGTTCCCGGGCCCGCTCGAGCCAGGGAACATGCTGTTCGACGAAGCGCTGCGCCTCGCCTTCGGAGCCGCGCACCGGAATGGTCGCGATCGCTGTTCCATCGCGCCGCAAGGTCAGCCGGTACCGACGCGCCCGGCGGCTGCGCACAAAGACGACGTCGAATCCGTGGGAAAGAAAGTTCACAACGGCAGGGGAAATACGGCGGGACTGACATGCCCGGCCGCGTCAAAAGCGGCGAGGCCAAACACCACGTCGTCCTTGGCGACCGGCAGGGTCACCCGGTTGCGTCCCGCCGGCACATCGCTCGAATGCTCCCAGGACGCCGCCTGCGTGTCGCGCCACAGCACGCGGTAGCCCGCCAAATCCGGCTCGGAATTTGGCGCCCATTGGAGCGTGGTGCCCGAATCCCGCGACTCGGCGGCGATCAAAGCCAGGCGGGGGGCCGCTGGCGCCCGGGCCAGTTCGGCCAACGCCGCGGCATTGACCCGCGCCACGTCGGCAACGTAAGGAAAGTCCACGTGATCGATCGTATCGCCGTAGGCCACGCCCTGCACAGTGCGAACGTCCTCGCGCTGATGCCGGTCATCCTCCGCCGGCTCCGTGAAGCGCACCGCGGCAAAGCCCTGCTCGAGGAACGGCAGCTGATCGCCCGCCCGCCCATAGCGATCGGCCCGCCCGACGATCCGAACCGAGATCCCCGGCACGTATACCCGGGCCGCATCGCGCACCGTGCGCGCGAGCTGGCGGGGCGGCGTGTCGTTTTCGCCGCCGGAGCGAATCAACGCCGCCGTCGCCGCGTCCAGGCGGTCGGTCGCGGTCAGCCCCGCGGCGAACAACCGCACGCTTCCCCGGTCGACCGTGCCGTCCGGACCGTGGGAGCTGCCGATGATATCGTCGTTGAACACCCCTTCGATGTCGACCCCGCGGTCCCGCGCCGCCTTCGCCCAGTGCCGCGATCCCCACTGGCCCTGCTCGGCCCCGGCCACCGCCAGAAAAACGATCGTCGCGGGAAAATCATGGTGGGCCAAAATCCGGGCCGACTCGATCAGGGCGGCGACGCCCGAAGCGTCGTCGTCGGCTCCGGGGGCGGGGCTATCCGCGTCGAGGACGTTCCCGGCGCACGAATCGTAATGAGCGCAGACGACATAGACGCGCCCGGCCGATTCCGGTCGGGTGCCGGGGAGCGTGGCGACCACATTGGTGATTTCGACCGGTTGGGGGATGCCAGGGGACAGGGGCGGCTGGAGGAAAGTATCCGCTTCGACCGTCATGCGCCCGCCGGTTTCCGCCGCGATCTTCTCAAACTGGGTTCGGATCCACGCGGCCGCCGCCCCCACCCCATCGGCGCTGGACGCCGGATCGGACAAGGTATTCCGGGTCTTATAACTCGCTAAAACGTAGATAGATCGCTGGATGCGTTCCGCGGAGATATCCGCAACCAATTGCCGAATATCGGGGTCGGTAGCTGGAAGCGGTGGCGGCGGCGATTCAGCGGACGCCGCGGTCAGCACAACCGCCCACGAAAACCAGCCCAGGAATCGCATTTTTCGGGTGAAAACCCCCATTTGACCCGTCCCGCCGCGGGAGTCAAACATCCGGGAAGGTGGGCCGGAGGCCGGGAGCTGGCTTGACACTCCGGGCCCATTGCGGCACTTCGGTCGACTCTTAAACGCTCGAAATCATGCAACCCACCTTTCGCCCGCACCGCAAGAAACGCGCCCGTAAAATCGG
>CAZWMF010000332.1:0-4922 GCA_964634535.1 uncultured Opitutaceae bacterium
CCGGCGGCGGAGCAGCTGACCGAGCCACCCCCAGAGGAGCACCGGCGCGCCGTTCGTGATGCAGTAGCGCCGGCCGGCGGCCGAGGAGTTGGTCGCGAAAAGCGCCGCCTCCGCCTGGAGATGGGCGTCGACCGCGTTTTCCACGTGCACCAAGTCGACCCGGTTCCGGCCGTCGCCGATGCAGCGCAGGCGACCCGCGCGTGCGCGGGCGACGATGCGGGGTATCAAATGCGGGTCGCCCCGGCCCCAAATCAGGTGCGGTCGCAGGGCGATGGTGCGCAGTCCGGGCTCGTTGGCGGCGAGGGCCTCGGTTTCGGCAATCGCCTTGGTGAGGGGATAGGCGCTCGGGCAGGCGGTGGTGAGCGGGGCGGATTCGTCGACGCCGTCCAAATCGCCTCCGTTGAAAACCACGCTGGGGGTGCTCGTGTAGATCAGCCGGGACACCCCGTGGCGGCGGCAGCCCGCGATGACGGCCCGCGTCCCGAGGACATTGGTCTCGAAATATTCCCGGTAACGGCCCCAAACGCCGACCTTCGCGGCGACGTGAAAGACCGTGCCCACGCCGTCGCAGGCGCGGGCCACGGCCGCGGCGTCGGCGACCGGCGCGACGACGAAGCGCACGCCCCGGGCGGCCAGGTCGGCCGCCGGGTGCCGGCTGAGGACGCTGACCGAGCGGCCCTCGGCGAGCAGCCGCTCCACGAGCCGTCGGCCGAGAAAACCCGTGCCGCCGGTCACGAGGACCGGGGCCGAGGTGTCGTGGGGAAGGGGCGCTTTCACCGTGGCGCGCCCAATCAATCCGGCACCTCGACCGGCGATCGGTCGGCGGCCCAGCGGGCGAGGGCCAGCCGGTGGATTTTCGCGTTGTGCCGGACGTCCACCGGCAGCCGCGCGCGGAAGAAGAAACGCCGGACCGGGTCGGCGTCGGCGTGGCCTCGACCGAGGCTGCGCAGTTCGGCGGCCAATGCGGTCCGATCGCGGCGGCCGACCCGGGCCTCGACCACGAGCGCCGGCGTCTGCGCCCCCGGCCGGCCGAGGCCGATCAGCGCGCAGCGGCCGGCGCGCGGGTGGCGGCGGAACACGCGCTCGCAGGGCTCGGTGTCGAGGATGCCCGCCGCGGTTTGGACCCGTTCGGCCTTGCGGCCGCAGAACCAGAGGCGGCCGGACGGGTCGCGGTACCCGCAGTCGCCCATGCGGTGCCAGATCGCCCCGTTTGCCCGATCCGGAATCTTGGCCGCCGCGGTGGCGGCCGGCTGCTGGTCGTATTCGCGGGTGACGACCGGACCATTCACGATGATTTCGCCGACTTCGCCGTCGGGCAATTCGCGGATCGCCGCGAAGGCGGCGATCGGTCCGTCGACCGGCGCGATGATCTTTACGGCGATGCCCGGCAGCGGCGCGCCCACGCAGGCGCCGCGGCCGGTGGCGGCGGCGTATTCATCCGCCCGGATCGACGAAATCGGCAGGGCCTCGGTCGCCCCGTAAGGGCTGTGCAGATCGCCGTGGGGCAGGAAGCCCCGGGAATCCTGCCAGAGCGCCTCCGGCACCGGGGCGCCGGCGCAGAGCACGCGCCGCAGGGTGGGCAGGGCGATTCCGCGACGGCGGCAGTGGTCGGCCACGATGCGCCAGAGGGTCGGCGAGCCGAAAGAGTTCGTCACCTTCTCCTGGAGCACGGCCTGGACGATCCGGGCCGGGTCGACCGCGGCCGGGCGCCGCGGGTCGATTTCCGGAACGATGGTCGTCATGCCCAAAGCGGGATTGAAGAGGGCGAAGATCGGCAGCAGGGGTAGATCGACCTCCCCGGGCGCGATGCCGTAGGTCGATTTGAGCAGATGAACCTGGGCCTCGAACATGCCGTGCTCGTAACGAACGCCCTTTGGGGCGCCGGTCGAGCCGCTGGTGAACAGGATGGCGGCTAGGTCGTCCGAGGCGTTGTCGGCCGGGCTCGAGTCGCGCGGGGCCGGATTGGACCGACCGTCGGTCAATCGCGCGGTCAGCGCCGAGCGCACCCAAACCCGCGCGGAGACACTGCCGAAGGTCCGTCGGAAAATGCGGCTGATCGCCTGAGCCGCGGGGACGCCAACCAGGGCCCGCGGGCGGGTCCGGCGCACGCACGCGAGAAAATTGCCCAAACCCATGCCCGGGTCGACGACCACCGGGACGGCACCCAGGCGGAACAGGGCGAAGGCGCCGGCGATCAGGGGCAGGCCGGGGCGCACGAGCAGGAGCACGGTGTCGCCCCGGGCGATGCCGGCCGCCTGCAGCCGGCCGCCCCAGGCCGCCGCCTCGAGGTCCAAATCGCGGAAACTGAGGGTTAGGTAGTCGAGAGTCGGCGCGCCGGCGCGCCGCCGGGGGATCTTGAGGGCGGCCGCCTCGGGCCGGGCCGCGGCCATCGCCGCGAGGTGGCGCGCGATATTCGCGTTCGTCAAGGCGCGCCTCAAGCCGGCGGCCGCAGTGACGGCAGGCCGCGCAGCAGTTCGGCCTGCCACGGCAGCAGGACCTGGTCGAGCCGGCCCGGATCGCGCGCGATCTGGGCCAGCTGGGCCCGATTGGCGATCAGGGTGGAATCGAGCGCGAGCTTTTTGGCGACGCCGTCGCGTTCCACTTTGATCCGTTCCATTCGCGTAACCTCGGTTTGATTGAGAGGGAGTTGACCGTGGTCGCGGCCCGGCCGGCGCGGCAGGCTCTGGGGGTCGCGGGCGAGTCCGGCGCGCACCGCCGCCTGCAGGGCGGGGAAAAGCCGATCGTGGCGCTTGCCCAGATTGATGCCCGCCAGGACCGCCTCGACCGTGCCTTCGTCCTGGGCGGCGGTGGCGATCTTGAGGAGCAGCTCGCTCGAACACACTTTGAACGGCGGCGTATCGATCCGCTTGGCCGCCTCCTCGCGCCAATGCCAGACGGCGTGGAGCACGGTGAGGGACCGCCCGCGCAGCCGCTCGGATTTGCCGATGCGCCAATCGTGTTCCGTGGCCGGGGCGAAGCCATCGCATCCGGCGGCGATCTGGGCGCGACATTGCTGCTCCATCCAGGTTTCGCGGTTCAACCGGGTCAGCTCGCGCTCGAGCAAGTCCCGCAATTCGAACAAATGCCACACGTCCAGCGAGGCGTAGTCGAGGAGCTTGGGCGTGAGCGGCCGCCGGGACCAATTGGCCTTCTGGCCGTTCTTGTCGAGCGTGACGCCGAAATGCTCCTCGAGCAGCGAGGCCAGTCCGATGCGCTGGCGACCCAGGAGCTGGGCGGCGAGCATGGTGTCGAACAGGCTCTTGGCGCGAAACCCGCACAGGTCGTGCAGCAGCCGCAGGTCGAAATCGCTTCCGTGCATGACCAGGTGCGTCTGCGCCAGGCGCTCCCACAGGGGCGCGAGATTCACCCGGGAAAGCACATCGACCAGGTAGACTTCGTCGTCGACCAGGAACTGCAGCAGGCAGACCCGCACCCGGTAGTGGAACATGTTGTCCGCCTCGGTATCGAGCGCGACCTCGGGCACGCGTTCGATCGCGGCGAGAAGCTCGGGCAAGCCTTGGTCGCTATCGATCAGTCGATAGCTGGGTGGGCGGCCGGGTTTCTTCACTCCAAGAAGGCGGCGGACCCCATGCGGCAGGAAACGGGATATCATTTCAGCTGGTTGCAGCTTGGAGCATCGCGCGCGGGAACTCCATGATTAATCGCCGGCCCAGGCCGCGAGGAAGGCATCCATCAAATCGGGCAGGTCCGGACTGTAGCCGCCCTCGAGGACCGCCGCGGCCGGGGCGTGGGCGTGCCGAAGCCAGCCGCCCAATTCCGCAAAATCCTCCGTTTCCAGGGACAGTTCGGTGATCGGATCGCGGGCATAGGCGTCAAAACCGGCCGAAACGAGGATCAAGTCGGGGCGGAACCCGGTCACGGCGTCCCAAGACGCGCGCAATGCCGCCATATGGTCGCCGCGCGGGCAGCCCGGCGGGACGGGCCAGTTGCGGCAGTTGCCCTCGTGGATGGTGCCGGTGCCGGGATAGCCGGGGTACTGGTGGACCGAGGCCACGAGGAATCCCGACCGATTCAGGAAAAGCTGCTGGGTCCCGTTGCCGTGATGGGCGTCGAAATCCCACAGGGCCACCCGGGCCGCATACCAATCGCGTTGGGCGACCAGGGCGGCGATCGCGAGCTGGTTGAGGTAGCAGAAGCCCATCGCCTGGGTGGCGGTCGCGTGATGGCCCGGCGGCCGCATGAGCGAAAACGCCGGTTCGTGGTTGTCCAGCGCATGCCGCGCGGCCAATAGAGCCCCCGCCACCGAGCGTCGGGCCTGCCCCGCGATGCCTGGAAAATACGGCGTGTCGGCGTCAAAATCCCGGGGCTCGTCCAGCCGCCGCAGATGCGCCTCCGCATGAGCCAGCCGAAGCGTCTCGTCGCTCACGACCTCCTCCGGCACCCGCCACTCCCAGTCCGGATGCCTCGCCCGCAACACCGGAACCGTCCGCGTGATGCGCGCCGGCTGCTCCGGCCGGTCCGACGACCCGTAATCCGCGCATTGGGGATCGTGGACAACCAGCATGTTTTCCGCGCTCACGATACCGAAACCGCGCCCTTTGTCGATGAGCCCCTCTTTCTCCCGCACTCCCCAGCGAAGGCCTTTTTTATCCATCCCAATAACGAGCAACGCCCTGTTCCGAAAAGCACACCCCTTGAGGTTCGCAGGTCGCGGCTCCGCTCGAATCTAGTAAGCCCTCCCGGGGCGTTGCGTAGCTCGTTGACCGCCTCTGGGACCGACTGCGTCGCCCGCCTCACTGCGACGAACACTCGGTCCGGTTTGGCGGTCATCCGGGCCTTGCGGAGCTTGCCCCGGAAGGGCCTATTCATTTCAACCTGAGCCAAGACCAACGGACTTACCCTATGCCGTTCACCTACCGCCGAACCATCCACTTCGCCGACACCGACGCCGCCGGCGTGGT
>CAZWMF010000333.1:0-4922 GCA_964634535.1 uncultured Opitutaceae bacterium
TTTTCGGCCGCCTGCACCAGGCGGACAAACTGCTCGACCGTCTCGTGAAACGGGAGGTGGTCGCGATCGCCGTAGGTCGACTCCAGAAAAACCAAGTCGGCCTGGGTGAAGGGCTCGGCGGTGCGCAGAATCGGGGGATGGTTCGGCCCCACGTCGCCGGAAAAGACCACTTTGCGGGGTGTGCCCGCGTCGTCGACCAGCAGCTGGATGCTGGCCGAGCCCAGCATGTGGCCGGCTTCGACCCAGCGCGCCCGGATGCCCGCCGCCACCGGAACCGGTTCGTTGTAGGGCACGGGCTTGAGTTGGCCGAGGATCTGCTCGACTTCCGCCAGCGAATACAGCGGCGGCATCGGCTCGGCCCCCGGGGCGGCATGGCGCGCGTGGCGCTCGGCGTCCTGGAGCTGGATCTGGGCGGCGTCGCGGAGGATCAGGCCGGTCATCTCGATCGTCGCGGGCGTGGCGTAGACCGGCCCACGGAAGCCGGCCTTGGCCAGCAGCGGCAGGCGGCCGGTGTGGTCGAGATGGGCGTGGGTCAGCACGACGGCGTCCAAGGGGGCGGCGCCCGGACGCAGGGGCGTGACGTTCAGGAGACGCTCGGTCTTGCCGCCCTGGAACAGCCCGCAGTCGACGAGGAGATTGGCCCGCCGGGTTTCCACATGGTAGCAGGAGCCCGTGACTTCGCCGCCGGCGGCTCCCAGGAGCGTGATCTTCATGGCGTGGGCGATGCTGGATTGCCTGGGCGCGGGGGGTTCAAATCAGGATTCGCCGATTGCCTCGGAAGCACCGCGGCCGAGGCTTGAGATTGAATCGGAATGGTTTATCACAGGCAAGAAGCGCCGGGATAAACAAGCCTAAACGCGAACACCGGGACCGTGAGCCCGCGGGCCGACCGCCACCCTCGGGCAGTCCTGCTCGAATCAACCGGTGACGATCTGCGGCACGGTCACGATCCGCATGAAATCCCCCAGGCTGCGGACCACCGTGCTGAAGGCATCGTAGTCGGCCGGCTTGCGGACGTAGGCGCTGCAACCGAGTTGGTGGCAGCGCTCGATCTCCACGGGATCATCCGAGGTCGACAGCATGATCACCGGCAATAGCCTCAGCTTCGGATCCGCCTTGATCCGGCGCAGCACTTCCACCCCGCTGACTTTCGGCATGCGGATGTCGAGCAGGAGGAGATAGGGACTCTTGTGGCGGGTGGCCGCGCTGTCCTGCGTCAGACTGCCGAGAAAATCGAGCACGGCCTGCCCGTCGCGAAACTCCACGAACGGATTGGGCAGCTCGATCTCGGCAAAGCTCTGCCGGATCAGGATCGTGTGGCCCTCGTCGTCGTCAACGATCAGGATGGTGGGCAGTTGCGCCATGGGAGATTTGCCGGATTTCCGGCGGAGCGTCGGCAAGCTCACGCGTCTCGCCAACCGCGCGGAATCCAGTTCCGCACTCGGACCATGCTCGGGCGCCGCAGGATTCCGGGCAGTCGGGGTGGCACCGGGTCACTGTAGCAACGCTGTCAACTGACTGCCAGTGACAACGCGCCGGCAACCGCGGCGATTCAAATCGCCGCCGGGTCCGATCCGGCGCGGCGCTGAACGAGGGTGACCGCAAGCGAAGCGGCCCCGTTCAACGCCGCCGCCAGCTTCCAGCCCATCGCCTCGGCGAAGGCGCGCGCCAGCGGCAGGCCGAGGCCGACGTGGCGGCCGCCGCTGCGCGCGGCTTCCTTCCGCCAGAAGCGCTCAAACAGCCGCGGAATGTCAGCCGCCGCCAGATTGGGAGCTGGATTTTCAACCGAAAACACGGCGCACCCGTCCTGGGTTTGCACCCGGATCCGAAGCACTGCCGGGGCCGCGGAATACTCGACCGCGTTCTCCAGGACATTGTCCAGGACCGACTGCAGGAGGGTCGGATCGGCCGTGACGGCGGTCGGATCCAGATTCAAATCCGCCGTCAGGCCGCGGGCCGCCGCGCTGCGGGCCAAGCGAGTCCAGCGGTCCTGCACAAGCTGGTCCAGGTACAGCGGTTCGGAGTGCACGGGGATCTGGCCCTGCTCGCCGCGAGCCAGCGCGAGCATGTGGGAGACGATGCCCTCCATTTGGTCCGAGATCGTCAGGATCTCCTGGGGCTCCGCCGGGTCGCGCGTGTCCGGCCACTGCAGGGAGCACTCCACCAGACTGCGCAGCTCGGCCAGCGGGGTCCGCAGTTCGTGCGCCAGGTCGGCGCTGAAGCGGCGCTCGCGCTCGAAGGACTCCTCGATCCGGCCCAGCAGATCGTTCAGGCGATTGGCGATCGGCCGCAGCTCCGCCGGAAGATCGGCCACCGGAAAGCGAGTGCCCAGGCTGTGCGAGTCGATCGCCGCGGCGCGTTCGCCGAGGCGATCGAGCGGCTGCAGACCCTTGCGCAGGGCGCGGGGAATCAGCCAGAGAGTGGCGCCGAGCAGCACGGCCCCGGAAGCCGAGGCGATGGCGATCAACTGCCAGAGGTCCTCGTTGAGCCCGGTGCAGTCGGAGGCCACCATGAGCCAGACCGGGGCGGCCGCCCGCGGGATGCCGGCCGGCTTTGGACTGAAGGCAAACCCGATCGCCCGGCCCGGGCGCCCGGTGGGCAGGCGCTGCCGCCAAAAGGCCGCCTTCTCGCCGAGGCGGGCCGGCCGGGCCAGGTCGGCCCGGCCGAGCGACTCGGAGCGGGCGAGGGGCCGGCCCTGCGCATCCCAGATTTCGAAAAAATCCCGCGGATTGCGCTCGTCAAACCCGCGCAAAACAAGGTCGGTGAACGCCACGGCGACCCCGTCCGGGGTCGGCGAGGTGAGCGTGCTGATGGCGAGCGCCTTCGCCCGGAGCGCCGCGTCGAACTGGTCGACCGCGGCGTCGCGGGCGGCGAAGAACAGCACGGCCGCTCCGGCCCCCCCGAGCGCGAGCGCCGTGCCGAGCAGGGTCCGCGTGAGCTGCCGGCGAACCGAGGTCATGCGCAGACCGGCCCGTCGACCTCGAGCACGTAGCCAAAGCCGCGACGGGTGCGGATCAGGGGGGCCCGGTCCGCCCCGCCGAGCTTCTTGCGCAGGCAGCAGACGGCGGAGTCGACGACGTTGCTCATGGGGTCGACCTGCTCGTCGTAGATGTGGCTTTCGATCTCCGAGCGCGAGACTACCTGACCGGCCCGCCGCGCGAGATACTCGAGCAGCAGATATTCGCGCGAGGTCAGTTCGATGGCGCGGCCCGCGCGCCGGATGGTGCGCCGGAGGGTGTCCATCTCGAGGTCTCCCAGCGTGAGAACCCGGCGCTTGTCGCCGTAGACCCGCCGGCAAAGCGCCTGCACCCGGGCGAGAAATTCCTCCAGGGCGAAGGGCTTGACGAGGTAGTCGTCGGCGCCGTTGCCCAGACCCTGGACCCGGTCGGCCACCGAGTCGCGTGCGGTCAGAAGCAGGACATGGACGTCGTTCTTGCGCTCCCGCAGGGCGTTCAGCACGCCCCAGCCGTCGAGCTTGGGCAGCATCAGATCGAGCACGACGACATCGTATTGATTGGAGGTTGCCAGCCAGAGGCCGGATTCGCCGTCGCCGGAAAGATCCACGGCGTAGCCGCTCTTGCGCAGGGCCGTTCCCAGGGTCCGCTGGAGCCGGACTGAATCCTCAATGACCAGGACTCGCATCGACCACCACTACCATGAAGGTGCCCGGCAGGGGCGCCGGCCGCTTGTTCGCCTCTGCCGCCCCGAACTGGGCGGTCGGCAGGTAGAGGGTGCGCGTCGCAGGATCCAGGCCGAGCGTCCGGGCTCCGATTGGGGTGTGGACCGTCTGGACGACCGCGAACTGCCCCGGGGCCGTCTCCCGGGCAACCGTCAGGGTGCCGTCGCGGCAGCTGGCGAAGGCGTCGCCGGCAAAGCCGGTCGCGTCCACGCCGGCGCCGATCGGCAGGTCGCCGAGGACCTTGCCGTCCTGGGTGCTCATGACGATGAGCTTTTGGGGCTTGCGGCAGCCGATGAAGAGCTCCCCCTTGCCCGGATCGATCGACAGGCCCACCGGGGCGCCGCCGGGAGCCGTCGGCCACTTGGCGATGATCTTCATCGTCTTGGTGTCCAGGACCGCGACCAGGTTCTTGTCGGTGAGATTGACGAATGCCCGGCCCGCGCCGTCGGTGGCCAGAAATTCCGGCTTGCCGCCGAGCTCAACTTCCGGATCCGCCGCCCCGCCCTGGGGATCGACGGCGGGGGAAATCGGGATTAGCACCCCGGCGTCGCCGCAGACGAGCAGAACCTTGTCGCTCGCCGGATCGTAGATGATCCCGTCGGCGTCCTGCTCGGCCTTGATTTTTCCGAGCACCTGGTAGCTCTTGAGGTCGAAGACGACCACGGTCCCGTCGTCGCCGTCCGAGATGAATCCTCGTCCGGCCTGGGGGGCCAGGGCTACGCCGTGATTGTGCTTCTGACCCGGGATGTCCGCGACCTGCGCGCCCGTGGTTGCGTCCAGCACTTGCGTATGGGTAACCCGGGGGACAAAAAGCAGATGGTTCTTGGCGTCGACCGTCAGGTAATCCCAGGCGCCTTCACCGCCGGGATGGAAAATTTGGGCCACCCGGTACTGGCTGGCGGCGTCTTGGGCCCGGGCGGCCGCAGGGCAAATAAGTCCGGCGACGGCGAAGGGGAGAAAGGAGACGAGGGTTAGCGATTTCATCGCCCGAGACGGTACCAAGGCCAACATGACCGGAAGATGATCTTCACGCCGCGCAACCTTGCCTCTGAAGCGGGCCGGAAGCAAGGTCGCGGATTGACGGCGCGGCCGGGAAGGCGGGACAGACAGGCCGGATCATTCGAAATAGCATTGTCAGGGTTGCCCCGGGTGCGCAGATAATCGGGTCCAATGAAAATCATCGCCCTGACCCCAGGACTGATTCTGATCACCTGCTTCGCCGCCGCCCAGCCGCCTGCGCCGG
>CAZWMF010000334.1:0-4906 GCA_964634535.1 uncultured Opitutaceae bacterium
GAAACTGCGCCTGCAGCCGTTCAAAGAGCACCCGCTCCCGAGCCGCCTGCCGATCCAGGAGCACCAACCCCGCCGGTGTTTCAAACAGGGCGTAGGCGCCCTGCACGAGGCCCAACCAGCGCCAGCCCGCGGCGGGCGCCGGAGCCGGTGCGCCTGCCGGTTCGGCGACCGCGGGCTCGGGAAGCGCGCCCGCCGGCTCGACGGGGCCAGCCGCGACCGGCGCCGGTTCGACCGAACGCGCCGGCCCATCGCTGACCGGCGCCGGGGGACGGGGCCGGGGTCCGGCTGCGACAGGCCCGGTCAACACCGTCCGGGCGGCCGCGCTACCCACCTCGCAGAGCCGCTGCCAAACGCTGCGGACGACAAAATCGCGGACCGCGGCCTCATCGCGGAAGCGGATCTCCCGCTTCGTCGGATGCACATTCACGTCGACCGCGGCCGGATCGCCGGCGAGAAACAGGATGGCGGCCGGATACCGTCCCTTGGGCAGGGATTCGCGGTAGCCCTCGAGCAGAGCGTGGACGAGCGTCCGGCTCTCCACCGGCCGGGCGTTGACGAACAGGACCAGATCCTGCCGCCCGGTTCGTTCGAGGCCGGGCCGCCCGATCAGCCCGCGCAGGCTCCACCCGGCTTCCGCCGCATCGATGGCCACCAACGCGTCGGCCAGCTGGCGGCCAAGAATTTCCCCCACCCGGTCGATCAGTCCGGCGCATTGGGGTGAGCGCAGGATGGTGCGCCCGTCCTGGATCAGCGTGAAGCGCACCTGGGGAAAGGCCAAGGCGTACCCCCGCACGATCTGGACGATGTGGCCCGATTCGGTGGCCTCCGACCGCAGAAAACGTCGGCGGGCCGGCACCGCGTGAAAGAGGTGCGCCACCTCGATCGCCGTCCCGACCGGCCGGCCACAGGCGCCCACCTGGAGAATCTTGCCGGCGTTGACCGTCACTTCCGTGCCCGCCTCGTCGCCGGCCGCGCGGGTCTGCAGCGTGAATCGCGCCACGCTCGCGATCGACGGCAGGGCCTCGCCCCGAAAGCCGAACGTCGTCAGCCGATCGAGATCGGCCGCCTCGGCGATCTTGCTGGTCGCATGGCGCTGCAACGCCAACAAGGCGTCGTCCCGGTCCATTCCGTGCCCATCGTCCTCGACCCGGATGAATTCGGCGCCGCCGCGCCGAAACTCCACCTCGACCCGGGTAGCGCCCGCATCGAGCGCATTCTCGACCAGCTCCTTGACCGCGGCGGCCGGCCGCTCGACGACCTCGCCGGCGGCGATTTGGTTGGCCACCCGCTCGGGCAAAATCCGGATCCGGCTCACCGCAGGATCTTCCGCCAGCGCCGGATTTGCCGGCGGATCTGCGCGGGCGCCGGCATGCCGGTGCCCCGCCGCGCCGCGAGCGCCCGGTCCAGATCGAAAACGTCGGCCCAATCGGGTCCGAAGCCCGGATGGACGGCGCGGACCTCCGCGATCGGCACCTGGTCGATCGGCACTCCGGCTTTTTCGGCCAAGGCCACGACCTGGCCAACGGCGTGGTGGGCCTCCCGGAAAGGCGTGCCCCGCCGGACCAGGTAGTCGGCCAAATCCGTGGCGAGCAGCGCCGGATCGGCCACGGCCGCCGCGCACCGCGCGGGCACAAACCGGATTCCACCCAGTACGCCCGCCAGGACCTCCGTGCAAGCGAGGGTCTGGTCAAAACTGTCGAACACCGGCGGCTTGTCCTCCTGAAGATCCCGATTGTAGGTGAGCGGTAGACCCTTGGCCAAAACGAGCAGGGTCTGCAGGTTTCCCTGCAGCCGGGCCGCTTTGCCCCGCAGGAGTTCGCAGGCGTCGGGGTTCTTCTTCTGCGGCATCAGCGACGAACCGGTCGCGAACGCGTCGGGCATCTCCACAAACTTGAACTCCGCGCTATTCCACAGGACCAGGTCTTCCGCAATCCGCGAGAAATGCACCCCGGCCAGGGCGCAGGCGGCCGCGAACTCAATATGCACATCCCGGTCCGCCACGCTGTCCATGGAGTTCTGGGTCACCCGCGGCCGGCCGCGGCCGTCCACAAAGCCCAGCGCCCGCGCCGTGAATTCCCGATCGATGGGCAGGGTCGAGCCGGCGAGCGCCCCGGCGCCCAACGGGCACCAATTGGCGTGGTCGCCGACCACGAGAAAGCGCTGCCGGTCGCGCTCGAGCATTTCCAGCCAGGCGAGCACGTGGTGGGCGACCGACACCGGCTGGGCCCGCTGCAAATGGGTATAGCCCGGGATCAGGGTGCCCACCTGGGCTTCGGCCAGCCCGAGCAGCGCCTGCTCGGCGGCGCGCAAGCGCTCGTCCAAGGCCGCGCAGGCCTCCTTGAAGAACAGCCGCAGGTCGGTCGCGATCTGGTCGTTGCGGCTGCGGGCCGTGTGCAACTTGGCGGCGGCGGGCACCCGCCGGGTGAGCGCCTGCTCGATGTTCATGTGCACGTCCTCGAGCGCCTCGCTCCACGCGAAGCGTCCGGCTTCGATCTCGGCCCAAACCTGGTCGAGCCCGCCCAGGATGGCATCGCGTTCGGTCGCGCTGATCAGGCCCACGTGGGCGAGCATCCGCGCATGGGCCTTGCTCCCGGCGATGTCGTGGCGGGCCAGCCGCCGGTCGAACGACACCGACTCGCTGAATTTAAGCATCAATTCGGCGGGCGCGCCGCCGAACCGACCGCCCCACGTTGCCTGGACTGCCTTGGCCATGCCCTAGCAATCACCCGTACGGCGCCACCCCTGCAACGCAAATTAGACTGTCCGGACGGACGCACGGACGGCATCCTGGCCGGAAATGCAACGCGGTTCCCTCTTAGGCCTGGGCTGCGCCGCCCTCCTGGTCGGCCTCGGCCCGCTGCGGACCGCCGCGGCTCCCGCCGATCTCGAGCGGTTTGCCGTGGTCGAGTCGGCCCCGGGCCGGACCTCCATCTACGTCGGCACGGTCACCTTCACGCTGACGCCCTTTATCCGCCAAGGCGGGCAATACGCAGCCGACTACCAAGCCAAGGTCTTCCCGTTCTTCTTCTACAGCGAGCACGGCCGGCTGGTCGTGACCGTGTCCGACGCCCAATTGCGCCGCATCGCCGACGGCCAGCCGATCGAGTTCACGGGCCAGGGCGTCAACGCGGACGGAGCGGTTCGGTCCATCGACGGCCGCGCGATTCCCCGCGCCGGCGATCGCGGTGAACTCAAGGTGCGCATTCACCTCGGGCACCGCCTGACCCTCGTCTTCAACACCACCTACCGGCTGCCCAAAGCGGCTACGCCCAGTTCAGATCGATGACCTGGGCGAGTTCGCCCGACAGGCTCCGCGCGACCGGGCAACCTTCGACCGTCCGGCGGACGAGTCCATCCGGCAGCGCCTTCGCCTCGGGCGGAAGCCACAGACGCAAGACCAAGCGGCCGATCCGGCGCGGGCCCTCCGCCGACATCTCCTTGGTCACTTCGTAGCGAATCGCTCCCAGTTCGACGCCCTCGCGCCGGGCGGCGATCGCAAGCGTCGTCACGGCGCACGTGGCCAGAGCGGTCGCGAGCAGATCGGTCGGCGAAAACGCCTCGCCGCGGCCCTGGTTGTCCTTGGGCGCGTCGGTTTGCAGGGTGCTGCTCGACGGCCCGTGCACCGCGCGGCAGTGGAGTTCGCCGGAATATTCGCCTGTGATCGTGACCATGCGGCCAGCGTGGCCGGCCGGTCCGCCCGGATCAAACCGGTTCTGTCCGGGCCGCCAATCGCTCGACTCCAGTCGTTTGCGCCCGGCGCCCGCGGCCAAACTAGCCCCGGCGGTAATGATCCATCCCTTTAGCCTGTCGGAGCTTAAGCAGCCGCTCGCCCGCCTTGTGCAAGGTCGCCGGGCCCCGCGCAAAATGCAGCCGGACAAAGCGGTTCTCGGCGTAGGCAAAGAAACTCGAACCCGGCACCGGCGCCACGCCGATTTCCTGGGCCATCCAGTGGGCGAATTCGACGTCGCTCGTCCAGCCGAATGGCGAAATGTCGATCATCACAAAATAGGAGCCCTCCGGCTTGGTGTAGTCCAGTTCGGTGCGGTCCAGGTAGCTGCACAGGATGTCGCGCTGGCGCAGGTAGTCGGCGGCCAAGCCGTCGTAATAGGAGACCGGGAATTCGAGCGCGGTCACGACCGCGTGCTGAAGCGGCGAGGCCGCCCCGATCGTCAAGAAGTCATGGACCTTTCGGGCCTGGGCGATGATCGCGGGCACCGCGTGCACGTACCCGATCCGCCAGCCGGTGATCGCAAAGGTCTTGGACAGCGATGAGCAGCTGAGCGTGCGGGCGCGCATGCCCGGCAGCGCGGCAAAATACGTGTGCCGATGCGGCGGATACACGATGTGTTCATAGACCTCGTCGGTGATGACGAAGGTGTCGAATTCCTCGGCCAGGGCCGCGATCTGCAGGAGCTCCTCCCGGGAGAATACCCGGCCGGTGGGATTGCCCGGATTGCACAGGATGAACGCCTTGAGCCCGCTCGCGAAAGTGGCCCGCAGCTCCGCCGGATCGAATCGGTAGTCGGGCGGCCGCAGCGGCACATGGATCGGGCGCGCCCCGGTCAGAATGGCGTCGGCATTGTAGTTCTCGTAGAACGGGGAAAACAGGCCGACCCGGTCGCCCGGGTCGCAGACCGTCATCATGGCGACCATCATCGCCTCGGTCGCCCCGCAGGTGACGACGAACTCCCCGTCCGGATCGGCCGCAATGCCCGTAAAGCGCTCGAACTTGACAGCCAGCGCCTTCCGCAATTCCGGGGAACCCCAGGTCACCGCGTATTGGTGCCGCCCGGCGTCCATCGCGGCCTTGTCCGCCTCGACCAGGGCGGGCGGCGGATCGCAGTCGGGGAACCCCTGCGCAAGATTGATGGCGCCATACTGGTGGGCCACCCGGGTCATCTCGCGA
>CAZWMF010000335.1:0-4899 GCA_964634535.1 uncultured Opitutaceae bacterium
ACGGGGTACTTCCGCCCGGTTTGGCGGGAGGCGCCGATCGACGGGGGCGGCCTGCCCGCCGGAGCCGGGATCGTTCTCCTGCGCGACGACCGGGGATTGGCCGATGCCCTCGCCCGCGCCCTGGCGGCCGACGGCCATGCCTGTACGCTCGTCACGGCAGCCGAACGCTTCGCCCGCACGGCGGCCGACGGGTTCAGCCTCGACCCGGCCGACCCCGCCCACTACCGCCGGCTCCTGGCCGAACTCGGACGCGCGCCCGATATCGTCGTGCACGCCTGGTGCTATGACCAGGCCGGCGAACCGCCCCGCACGCTCGCCGACCTGGCCGCCGCCCAAGCCCGTGGCGCGTACAGCCTGCTGGGCCTCGTGCCGGCATTGCTGGCGGCGGGCCCGCCGGAGCACGCCGTGCGCCTCGTGGTCGCCGCCACGGGCATGCGGGGGGCGACGCCGGCCGACCGAATCGATTTTGGCAAGGCCCCGCTGCTCGGCCTTCTGCGCACGATTCCCCACGAAACCAGCCGCATCGCCTGTCGCCATATCGATCTGGAACCGGGCGAACCGGCCGACGGGGCCCGGCGGGTGCTGGCGGAACTGCGGGCGGCGGACGCCAACCCCGAGTCGGCGTGGCGGGGCGAGCGGCGCCTGGCGCCGTTCTTGGAGCGATTCGACCCGACCGCCGTCTCGAAGGAGCCGCCCCTCGTCGCCGGCGGCACTTACCTATTGAGCGGCGGATTGGGCGGCATCGGCCGCTGGATCGCCGGCCATCTGCTGCGCCACTACCGAGCCCACCTAATCATCGTGGGCCGGACGCCGCTACCCCCGCGCCCCCGCTGGGCGGACTACCCTCCGGACCAGCCGCACGCGGACTTGGTTCGCGCCGGCCAGGAACTCGCCGCTTCGGGCGGCGAATTCGACTATGTCTGCGCCGACGCCGCCGATCTGCCGAGCGTTGCGACCGCCGTCGCGCTCGCCGAACGCCGCTGGAATCGCCCGCTCGACGGGATATTTCACCTGGCGGGCCGGTACCGGGAATGCCCGCTCGAGCAGGAGAGCGCGCGCGAACTGGCCGCCGTGTTGCATCCGAAAATGGACGCGGCCTGGACGCTGCATCAGGTGGCGATCGGGCGGCCGGGCTGCCTGTTCGTGTCCTTCTCCTCGCTGATCAGCCAGTTTGGCAGCTTCTCAACCGGCGCCTATGCCGCGGCCAACAGCTTTCTCGACGCCTTCTCCCATCACCAACGCCACGCCTGCGGCCTGCGCGCCTACAATGCGCTGTGGAGCTCCTGGACCGACACCGGAATGAGCCAAACGGCCACCGAAAGCGAGGCGCTGCGCTCCCGTGGCTACCAGCCACTCGCCCCGGCCGACGGGGTGGCCGCCCTCATGCATATGCTGGGTGGGGACGAGGCCCAATGCCTGATCGGCCTCGATGGCTCGCACAAGCTGATCCAGCGTCATCTGGGCGCGGGCGCAGACCCGCTGGCCGGTCGACCGGCGAGCGCGGATGCTCCCGGCCGGCTGGCTCCCCGCAACGCCACCGAGCGCAAGCTCGCCGCCCTCTGGGAGGAACTGCTCGATGTGCGGCCGATTGGGGTACGCGACAATTTCTTCGAACTGGGCGGCCGTTCGCTCTTGGCGGCCAAGATGTTCGCCCGCCTCCACCAGGCCTTTGGCAAGAACCTGCCGATACCGGCCCTCTTCAAGGCGCCCACGATCGAGAAGCTCGCGATCGTCCTGCTCGAACAGCCGGCCACCGCGGCCGTGAAGATTCAGGTCCTGCAAGTCGGTGGGGATCGCCCCCCATTGTTTCTCGTGCCCGAACCCCGGGCCGACCCGGCGGCGTTTCAACCCCTGGTCGGGCAACTCGGTGCCGATCAGCCCTGTTTTGTGCTCCAGGCGCGCAGCCTCGCCCCGGGAAGCCCGCCGGGCCCACCGGTGTCGATCGACGAACTGGGCGAGCATCTGGCCCGGGAGATCGCCTTGCTCGCGCCCGCCGGCTCCTGCGCGCTCGGCGGGCGGGCCTTCGGAGCGGTGCTCGCCTGGGCGGCCGCCCGTCGCCTGGCCGAAGGCGGCCGTCCGGCCACCCGTTTGTTCCTCCTCGCCCCGCCGCCGAGCGCGTTCTTCGCCCCGGCAGGACCCGGCTCGTCCGGCGCCTTCCGGTTGATCAAGCCCGCCGCCGCGGAATCCGGCCTGCTGGGCCGCCTCTGGCGCAAGGAACCGGCCAGCGCCGGGGCGGTGACCAAACCGCTCCGCCTCGAGCGGGATTGTTTCGCCGACGCCCGGCTCGAACCCCTCGCCGGTTCGGTGACCGTCTTCGGACCCGACGACGCGCCCTGGCGGGCCCTGGCGCCGGCCGACTGCACCCACCATCCCGCCGAGGAAATCGCGGCGCGGTTGCCGGCGCTGCTCCCCGCATGAATGCCGCCCCAACCCCGTCCGAACCGATCCGCGCGACCGCCGCCCCCGGGCCCGGCGACCGCTTGGCGGACGCCCTCGCGCGGGCCGCTCGCCTCCATCCGGACCACGGCGTGATCTACCTCGACCGGGCGGGCCGGGAGCGCGGCCAAGCCTACCCGGAGCTGCTCGACCAAGCGGCGCGCATCCTGACCGGTTTGCGCGGGCGCGGGCTCCGGCCCGGCGATCCCCTGATCTTCCAACTCGAGCACGCTCCGGATTTCATCCCGGTATTCTGGGCCTGCGCCCTCGGCGGATTCCTGCCGGCGCCGGTCTCGATCGCCCCCACCTACGAGCAGCCGCACGGCATCCTCGACAAGCTCGCCAACACCTGGACGCTCTTGGATCAGCCGCCGGTCGTGGCCGGCGCCGCGCTGGCCGAGCGCCTGCGGGCCTGGGCCCGGCGGGACGGCCGGGCGGATTTCCGAGTGATCACCGTCGAGGAACTGCGCCCGCACGCTCCGGCGCGCGCCTGGGCGGAGCCGGCGGCGGAGGATCCGGCGCTGCTCCTGCTCACCTCGGGCAGCACCGGCCGGCCCAAGGCGGTCGTGCAAACGTCCCGGAACCTGCTGGCCTGGGCCGCGGGCGCCGCCGCGGCCTGCGGGTTCCACGCGGACGATGTATCACTGAATTGGATGCCGCTCGACCATGTGGGCGGCCTGGTGATGTTTCACCTGCGCGATCTCGTGCTCGGCTGCCGGCAGATCCACGCGCCGACCGACGCCGTCCTGCCCGAGCCCCTGGTCTGGCTGGATTGGATCGAGCGCCACCGGGCCACCATCACCTGGGCGCCCAACTTCGCCTACGGGCTCATCTGCGACCGGGCGGCGGAGATCGCCGCCCGGCGCTGGGATCTCGCCTCGATGCGCTTCATCCTGAACGGCGGCGAGGCCATCGTCGGCCAGACAGCGCGGCGCTTCCTCGAATTGCTCGAACCGCACGGCCTGCCGGCGAGCGCCATGCGCCCGGCCTGGGGCATGTCGGAGACCTGCTCGGGCGTGACCTATTCGCGGCGCTTCAGCCGGAGTGCGACGCGCGACGCCGACCCGCTCGTCGACGTGGGCGAGCCGATCGGGGGAATCGAACTGCGCATCGTCGATGCCGCCGACACCCCGGTGGCGGCCGGGCGGACGGGCCGGCTGCAGGTCCGCGGCATATCCGTGACGCCCGGCTACTACCGCAATCCCGAGGCGAACCGGCAGGCCTTCACGACCGACGGCTGGTTCATCACGGGCGACCTGGGCCGGATCCAGGACGGCCAACTGGCCATCACCGGCCGGGAGAAGGACGTGATCATCATAAACGGGGTCAACTTCTACAGCCACGAGATCGAAGCGACGGTCGAGGCGCTTCCGGGCGTGGACGTCTCATTCACCGCCGCCTGCGCGGTGCGCCAGCCGGCCGAAGACACCGATCGATTGGCGGTCTTCTTCTGCCCGACGCCCGCCGGCCGGACGCGGCTGCCGGAATTGTGCGCCGAGATTCGGGCCACCTTGGCGGCGCGCGCAGGCGTGACCGCGGACTTCCTCCTGCCGGTCGAGCGCGCCGACATCCCGAAGACAGTCATCGGCAAGATCCAACGATCCCAGTTGCGGGAGAGTTTCGCCCAAGGCCGTTTCGCGGTCCGGAGCGCCCCGGACGCCTCCCGGCCGGCCGATGCCGCGCCGTCCGGCCTGTTCGCCCAGGTCTGGGCCGAAGCGCCGCTCCCGGACGCCCGGCCGTTGCCGCCCGCCAGCCAGGTTCTTCTATTCGCCGACCCCGAACTGGGCCCGCTCCTCGGCGCCGGCCTGCGCGCGAACGGCCACACCTGCACGGTCGTGGAACCGGGCGCAGCCTTTGGCCCCGGCGGCCCCGCCGAATTCTTTCTGAACCCCGAGGATCCGGACGATTATCGGCGGCTATTCGATGCCTTGCCGGATCGGGGCCGCACCCTCACCCACGTCGTGCACGCCTGGGCCTACCCGGCCACGCCTCCGCCCCAGAGAGGCGAGGAAATTGAGGAGCGCCAAGCCCTGGGCAGTCTGAGCCTGTTGCGCCTACTGCGCGCGTGGGCCGCCGAGGGTGAACCGGTCGCAACCGTCCGCCTTCTGGTCGTGACCAGCGGCGTCCAGGCCCACCCAAGGACCGCCTCCTTGGACTGGTCGAAAGCCCCCCTCCTGGGCGTCGCGCGCACGATCCCCCACGAATGTGCTTGGCTCCAAACCGTCCACCTCGATCTCGAGGGCCAGGACGCTCCCGCCGATGCCGCCGACGCCCGGGCGGAATTGGCCGCCCGATCGATTGGGGAGGCGGCCGTGCGCCGGCGCACCCGCTACGAGCCGCAGCTCGAACCAGTGCCCGCGGCGATCGCGCCGCCGCCACCCCTGGCGCCGCCCGCCGGCGCAGATTCGCCTTTCGCATGGCTTGCCACGAGGGTCCAGACTCCTTTTGGATAGCGTTGCTGAG
>CAZWMF010000336.1:0-4899 GCA_964634535.1 uncultured Opitutaceae bacterium
GAGGGCATTCGCGAGGCCCATCGCGAACTTTGCCGCGATCACGACCGGGTCTTCGTCGGCGGCCTGTCGATGGGCGCGCTGCTCGCCCTGCTCCTGGCCGCGGAGGACCCGGCCGGCGTCGCCGGCGTCAGCTGTCTGTCGCCGACCCTGTTCTACGACGGCTGGAATGTGCCCTGGTACCATTTTCTCCTGCCGCTCGCCTCGCGCACCGGCCTCGGCAACAACTTCTATTTCAAGGAGGAGCCGCCATACGGCCTCAAGAATGAGCGGATTCGGGAGCGGGTCCATCAGTACTATGCCAAGGCGACGGTCGGCGATCTGCGGGACGCAGATCGTTACGGGTATCCGTTCTTTCCCGTGCGCCTTCTGGCGGAATTGCGGCGGCTCGTCCGGCATCTCGAGCCGCGCCTGCCTAGGGTCGAATGCCCCTGCCAGGTCATCCAGGCGCGCCACGATGATGTCAGCAGCGTGCGCAACGCCCAGTTTGTCCACGACCGCGTGGCCTCGCGGCGCAAGGAGATCGTTTACCTGGAGAATTCCTACCATGTGATCACGGCGGACCAGGAGCGCGGCAAGGTGGCCACCCGCATGGTCGAGTTCTTCTCGGGAGGGCCGGCGCATGCCTGAGCGAACCGCGGACTACCGCGTATTCATCGACTTCGACAATACGATCACGGACGGCGACGTGTTGGACGGCGTCATCGCGACGTTCGCCATCGACGAATCCTGGCGCCGCCTGGAGGAGGACTGGATGGCGGGGCGGATCGGAACCCGGGTTTGTCTGGAGGGGCAGATGCGGGGCCTGCGGGCGACCTGGGAGGAACTCGCGGCCAATCTCGCCGGCGTGAAGCTCGATCCCGGATTCGCCATCCTGCGTCGCCTCCTGCAACGGGAACGGATCGAACTCACCATCGTCAGCGACAATTTCGATCTGATCGTCGGCCATGTCCTGGAGCGGCACGGCTTGGCGGACGTGCCGTTCTTTGCCAATCACCTCGTGTGCGCCGGGGGCCGGCTGCAGGCTTCGTTCCCGTTCGCCAATCCCGACTGCCCGGATTGCGCCCACTGCAAGAAGACCCATTTCATCCCTCCCCATGACGATGGCCGGAGGGTGATCTACGTGGGCGATGGCCGCTCGGATATCTGCCCGGCGCGGGCCGCGAATATCGTGTACGCCAAAGACAGCTTGCTCACCCACTTGCGCAGCGTCGCCCATCCGTGCATCCCCTTCGGCGGACTCGCCGACGTCGCCGAATCGCTCACCACCCTGCTTCATGAAAATTAAATCTGAGACCGCGTTGTCCAAAGGTTCGCTGGACGAGCAAGCCCTGCTCGACCTGGAGGCCACCTACTGTTCGTGGGGCGACACCGTGCACTATGCGAAGGAGCTCAAATTCTTCGCCGAGGCCCAAGGCAGCTACCTCTACGATCGCCAGGGCACCGAATACCTCGACCTCCAGATGTGGTATTCGGCCGCCAATTTCGGCTATCGCAATCCCCGCCTGAGCGCGGCACTCAAGCGGCAGGTCGACACGCTGCCCCAGCTCGCCTGCCAGTATCTGCACGAGGATCGCGTTCTCCTGGCGGCCAAATTGGCGCAGCGGATCGAGCGGACGTTTGGCGTCAAGGGACGGATCCACTTCAACGTCGGGGGCGCCTCGGCGGTCGAGGACGCCATCAAGGTCGTGCGCAACCGCACCGGCCGCAACCACGCCTTCGCCTTCATGGGCGGCTATCACGGTCGGACGCTCGGCGCGACCGCGATCACCTCGAGCTACCGCTACCGCGAGCGCTACGGCCATTTCGGGGACCGGGCGAACTTCCTGCCGTATCCCTACTGCTTCCGCTGCCACCTCGATCTGAAGCCCGACACGTGCGGCCTCGCCTGTCTTCGTCAATTCGAGAAGCTCTTCGAGTCGGAGTACTACTCGGTCGTCAACCCGAAG
This sequence comes from uncultured Opitutaceae bacterium, assembly GCA_964634535.1. GTDB lineage: Bacteria > Verrucomicrobiota > Verrucomicrobiia > Opitutales > Opitutaceae > Palsa-1447. Next base: position 1,947 of record CAZWMF010000336.1, read on the forward strand.
AACCAACGGTCCGAATTCGGGGGCTTTTTCATCGAGCCGGTCCAGGCCACGGGCGGCTACATCATTCCGCCCAAGGGCTACTTCAAACAGCTGAAGCAAACCCTGGACCGCTACGGCATCCTGCTCGTGGACGACGAGATCCAGATGGGCTTTTTCCGCACCGGCAAGTTTCTCGCCATCGAACACTTCGACGTGGTGCCCGATGTGATCGTCCTCGGCAAGGCCCTGACCAACGGACTCAACCCCATCTCGGCCATTTGGGCGAAGGAGGAACTCATTTCCCCGCAGGTATTTCCGCCGGGCTCCACGCATTCCACGTTCTCCGCGAATCCCTTGGGCACCGCGACCGGACTGGCCGTCATGGATCTGATCGACGAGGAGGATTTTGAGACCCGGGTGGTGCAACGCGGAGCGTATTTTCTCCAGCGGCTGCAGGATTTGCGCAAGCGGCACCGCTGCATCGGCCACGTCGAGGGGCTCGGCCTCGCTCTGCGCATCGAAATGTGCCAGGACGACGGCCACACGCCCAATCGCGAACTCACCGATGCCATCATGAACATCGGCCTGGCTGGCCACCTGTCCGCGGGCGGCAAGCGCCGCGGACTCATCCTCGACATTGGGGGCTACTACAAGAACGTGTTCACGCTAGCGCCATCCCTTTATATCACCGAGGAGGAAATCGATCTGGGCATCGCCTTGTTCGAGGAGGCATTGATTCAAGCGCGCGGTTAACCCCCCGCCCGAACAATAAGAACCCCGCGGCCCCGACCAACGTCGGGGCCGCAGGCGTGCATGACGGTCCGTTTCGTCGGACTAGGACCTGGCGCTTCGCCGGAGGCGGGGAATCATCCCGATGCCGATCGCCGCGACTCCGAGGGCGATGAGCAGAGCCGAGCTACCGTGATCGGGCGCGGAGAACTCCGACATCGAGTCGCCCCCAAATGTGAACAATGGCCCGCCGCCCACCGATGTGTCGGTGATCGACCAGGATCCCGGAGTCCATCCGGTGGTGTCGAGGGGGTTATAGGCCGTGCCGGTGACCGAGCTGATATAGGCCATCCCGAAGCCGTCGATGTTCAGGAATGAACTATTCTGCGAGGCGATGTGCACGGTGGTGGCGACGAACGCGTAGGTCACTCCCCCCCAAGTAAAGGCCCATAGTGGGGCCACGCCCGGCGCCGAGAAGGAGAAGGGCGTAAAGGTGACGGGGGTGAACGTGGGCACGCTCGCATAATCGCCGGTTCCTCCGGGTACCGTGCTGGTCATGGTGATGGCTGAATAAGCCGTGGCCGTGGCCAAGTTGCCGGTATCCGTGGCGGCGACGCCGTCAAAATTGAGCGAACCGGTGATGAAACCGGCTCGTGCGCAATTGACGACGGTGAGGGCGACGAGCGCGAGCAGAGGCGGCGCGAACGTCGTGAATGATCTGAGCTTCATAGTATATCGATCCCTTTATGGTTGGTTTCGCCAATGAAGCTGAAGCGGGAATCGGACCGGCGTGGCAAGCAGGGGATATGCCAGGGATATAGTGGGCATAAATTATATGCTTAATCGCGCAGCTTTCAGCCGCTTGCGATTTACAGTCAAAAAAACCGACGCCGTCGGGAACCCACGAAACGTAAGGCGCGGCGACGCCGTCGCGGAGGCCCCCGCGCGTCTGGCGTATCCGTAGTCGTTTGATCGGAGCGGATTAGAGCGTCCGAATAGAGAATCCCTCTGCTGTCAATTTTCCTGACACGACCAATGAGATCTGGCTGCCGGTCCCGCGCGAGAAGGCCGATCTGGAGCCGTGCTATCGGCGTATCCGGATACGTCGTGGGAATTTGAACCCTCGTCGGTCTGGCGAGCGAACGTCGGCACCGATGAATCCATCGACGTATCAGAGATTTATCTACATTGAGGCGACCTGCCGACAAGGCGACGCTCGGGAATGGCCGACGGGCAGATGGCTCGCTTCGGCGAAACGCCCGGCTCGGCCGTTGTGCGCATCGCGCGATTCCGGTCCATCAGGGCTTCCTCTCGGTCGCCATTCTGCGTTCGGAAATGGCACGGAAGCCCAATGGCGCGACCGACGACCCGAAGCGAGTTACGATGCGGCGGACCTACGCAGCCGGAGAACCATGCCGATTCCGATCATCGCGAGGCCCAGAGCGATGAGCATCGCGGTCGCGCCTCGATCCGGCACGGCACCTGTCTCCAGGGCGTCGCTTCCGAACGTGAACACCGGCCCACTGCCCACCGACGTGTCCGTGATTGACCAAACCCCCGGGGTCCAACCGGAGGTGTCGAGCGGGTTGTAGGGCGTGCCGGTAATCGAGCTGATGTAGGCCAGGCCAAAGCCGTGGACGTTCAGGAAAAGACTATCTTGAAAGGCGACGTCGATCGTGGTTGCAACAAACGCGTAAGTTGATCCACCGGAGTCAAAAACCCACAGCGGAGCGACCGAGGGAGCCGAAAACGCAAAAGGCGTAAATGATACGGGCAGGAAGATAGGCACCCCGGCGTAGTCGCCGGTCGCCCCGGGAACCGTCGAGGTCATGGTGATGGCCGTGTACGCCGTGGCCGAGCCCAAGTTGCCGGTATTGGTGGAGGCGACGCCATCAAAATTGATGGAGCCGGTTATGAAACCAGCTCTAGCACAATCGGCGGCGGCAAGCGCAACGATCAGGAATGCAAGTCGTGAGAGCGCTTTGGATAATTTGGGCTTCATGTTTATCGATCTCCATTGATTTCTCTGATGAAGCGGGAACCTCGGAACTTTGTCAGCACTGCGTGTGCCATCCCGTTTGTATCTGAAAAATTGCGATATTAAGAATCTGGGGATCCGGTGTTTATCGGAATCGCCTATAATTCTCGCGGCGAAGGGGAACCACGGGAGTGTAAGGCAATGCGACAGAGTAAGCTCGAGCCAACCGGGCGGATGCGACGACGTTATTTCAGTACCGACTCGTAA
>CAZWMF010000337.1:0-1486 GCA_964634535.1 uncultured Opitutaceae bacterium
GACGTTGGAGCAGCTCGAACACGGCATTGCGCGACTGCGGATCCACCCCGACGGTCGGCTCATCGCACAGCAAGACCCGGGGCCGGTGGACCACCGCCGCCGCCAGATTGAGCCGCCGCTTCATGCCGCCCGAAAAGGTCTGGACACGCTCGTTTCGCCGGTCGGCCAACTGCACCATCGCGAGCAGCTCGGCGACGCGACCCTGCAGGGCGGGACCGCGCAATCCAAAGAGTCCGCCGAACACCTCCAAGTTCTCCGCCGCGGTCAAATCGGGATAGAGGGCGAGTCCCTGCGGCACGAGTCCCAACTCGGCCCGCGCCTGCGGGTCGCCGGCCGGCCGGCCCCCCACCCGCACCGCCCCGCCGTCCGGGGCGCGCAATCCGGCAAGCAGGGCCATAATCGTCGATTTGCCCGCGCCATTTGGACCGAGCAGCCCAAAGAACTCTCCGGGCTCAATGTCCAGCGTGACACCATCGAGAGCGGTGATCGCGCCGTAGCGCTTGACCACGGCGGATAAGGAAAGAACGGAAGGCTCGGTTTTCATTGGGGACGTAAAATGGCTTGAAGGGCCGCGACATGGGCGGCGAAGGCCCGACGGCCGGCCGGACTGGCCGCCACAAACGTCTTGGGTCGCCGGTCGACAAACGTCTTCTGCACGTCGATATAGCGCTGGTCCTCGAGCGTGGTCAGATGCGCTCCCAGGTTGCCGTCGGTCAGGCCCAAGGACGCCTTGAGAAAACCGAAGTCCACTTGCTCGCGCGGGCGCAGTTGGCAAAGCGCCGCCATGAGTTGCAGCCGGACCGGCTGGTGGATGACCGGATCGAGCTCGGGTTTGGCGGGGGTCGAATCCCGCTCGGCAGGTCCGCGGTTCATTTCCAGGACTGGCGGATATAAAACCCGCTGAGGATGAGGCCGCCGCCGCCGAAGATCGCGATCCAGATCCAGAAGATCGCCACAAAGTATAGAAAACCGACCAGGATCAGCGCCGAGAGGATCAGACCGGTCCACAGCAGTCCGTTGTCGAACCAGATGCCGGCCAGGACATAGATCTGCATCACGAGCAGGGCGATGTAGGCAAAGGCGCTCTCCGGCGAGGCGATACCGCGCAAGACCAACGGCCAGGCGACCATTCCATAGACCGCGACCGCCGCGATCGCCCCCAGGAAACGCCGATCGATCCGCCCGCGCACCTGGCGCTGGGTCCGCCAGCCGATGGCGAACGAGCCGGCCACCCCCGCCAGATCCACCCAACCCCAGCTGCGCAGGGCCAACGGCAGGTCGTATTGGGACAGCAGCGCCATGGCCGTCCAGATGACTCCCCACAGCCATAGATGCTGATGGCCCCGCCGCGAGCCAATCGCGATTCGAAACCGCTTCCGGGACGCTTCGATCGAGCGGAGCGCCTCGGCCGCTTCTTGATTTGAAATATCCATACACAGATGACTCTGCATTACAGAGTACTTTGTCAACATGTTTTTTGGGCGCG
>CAZWMF010000337.1:1496-4898 GCA_964634535.1 uncultured Opitutaceae bacterium
GGCGCGCTCCGCATCTCCCCCGCCGGAACGCACCGGCCGCTCCGATTTAGGGCACCGGCGCCCGGTGGGATCAGCCAGCTTCCGGGCGGGAAATGACTCGGGGCGCACCGGCCACCACGCGGGCGCCGGTCAGCCCCGACCCCGAGCGCCGAGGCCGGACGGGGCAATGACCGCGGCGGGAGGGAAACAGGCTTCATGGGAGGAATTTTGGGCTCGGTGGTTCGGCCATCCGCCTCGAGCAGGGCCCACGATAGCAGAGCGCACCGCGCAAGCGCCTGTGCCGGTGGTCACCCGCATTCCCGTGACTTTTGGCTGACCGCCGCCCTACCCGCTACGGGAAATCGGGCCCCGGCCCGACCGCTCACGGCCGGCGCGCGCCCTAGATGAGGCCGAGCTCGCGGGCCCGCAGGGCCGCCTGCGTGCGGTCGAGCGCCTGCAGTTTGCCCAGCACCTGACTCATGTGGTTCTTGACCGTGCCTTCCGCGATATTCAAACGCTGGCCAATTTCCTTGTTGCTCATGCCGTGGGCCAGACAGCGCAGCACGTCCTGCTCGCGGGCGGACAGCGGTTCCACCAGGGCGGGCCCCCGCGCCGCGGTCGCCGGCACCGCGGCGTCCGCCGGACGCCCCGACAGGCGATTGAACTCGGCCAGCAGTTTGGCCGCGACCGAGGGCTCGAGAAACGACTCACCGCGCGCGGCCAGCCGGATCGCCTCGCAGAGTTTTCCCGAGGGCGAGGCCTTGAGCAAATACCCGGCGGCCCCGGCCCGAACCGCGGCGAAGACCTCCTCGTCCTCCTCGAACGTGGTGAGGACGATGATGCGCGTGGCCGGGGCTTCGGCGCGGATGCGGCGCGTCGCCTCGGTTCCGCCCATGCGCGGCATCCGAATATCCATCAGGACAACCTGCGGCTTGAAACGGCGCACCGCTTCGAGCGCAGCCTCGCCGTCCGCCGCCTCCCCCACGATCTCGAAATCGGGCTGCAACGCGAGCAACGTGCGCAGGCCCTCGCGAAACATCGCTTGGTCGTCCACCAGGAGCAGCCGCAGCCGGCTGGTCGGGAAACTGGGCGAAAGCGGCATGATCGCTCAGGACGCGCCAGCGGCGGGCCCAGCCGGAACCGGGAGCGCCGCCTCGAGCCGGAAGCCGCCGGCCGGCGCATTGTTCGCCCGGATTTCCCCGCCCAGCAAGGCGAGCCGCTCCGCCAAACCGGCTAAGCCATGGCCGCCGGCCGGGTTCGCGCACCCGCGGCCGTCGTCGACCACCCGAAGGGCGACCCGATCCGTTTCGCGAAAATCGATGATCACGCTCGCCTGCGTCGCCGCCGCGTGCTTGCGCACATTGGTCAAGCCCTCCTGCGCCGCGCGAAACAGGCCGAGTTCGGCCTCCGGCGCCAATGGCCGCGGGTCGCCCAGGACCTCAAACTGAACGGCCAGCCCCGTTCCGCGCGGGGGCGGGCGACCCTCGCCGGCCCCGGACGCGGCCGCCGCGGCGCGGAGCGGATCGTTCACGGACGCCACCAAGTCCTGCAGGCGCACCACCAAGGCCGGCGGCGGTCGATCGGCCCGGAGCGAACTCACTGAACGGCGAACCTCCAAAAGCGCGTCGCGGGCGAGCCCGTGCGCCTTGACCACCGCCGCCAAGGCCCGATCCGGATCGGCCGGCTGCAAGGCCTGGGCCGCTTCGAGCTGCACGTGTATGGTCGTCAAGTAGTGGCCCAGCCCGTCGTGAATCTCCCGGGCGAGCCGGTTGCGCTCTTCCAACGTGGCCACCGCGGCCATCCGGGCCGCTTGCGCCTGCAACCGCTGATTGGCCTGCGCCAACTCGCGCGACAGCCGCTCCGCCTCCCGCCGGGCCCGGCCCGAGCGGATCATGCTCAGCGTGAACACGACGACAAAGGCGTAGCCCGCGAGAATCGACAGGAAATTTCGCAGGGCCCAGTCGGGCGAACTGAAGCGCAGGACGGCGGCCACGAGCACGCTGACGATGATCGCCTCCGCCACGACCGCCGCGAACGGGGATAGCAGGGTCAGCGCGACCGCCGCGGCTGGATACACACACAAATAGATCTGCCCCGCCAATCGGGACGTGAACAAAATCTCTCCCAGCAGGGCCGTCAGCCCAATCACGTAGACCGCGCGGCCCCAGTGGGGCAGGACATCCTCGTCGCAGTCGACGCTAAAAAACCCGGCCACGGCATAGATCGCTCCGCCGATCAAGCAGGCCAGGCCCCGGCCGGTCGCATAGTCGATCTGCCGATACCAGAGGGTCAGGGCGTAACCCAGCCCGACCGTTCCAGCGAATACCCATCCGCCCATTTTCCGGGTGCGGGTCGGATTCGCCGTCGGGGCCATCGCCGTAGCTTCGCCCATCGCCGGCCCGATGGCAATACGGCCGAAAGTCATGGCCGAAAACGATCTCCCCGTCGGAAGTCAGGGTTTCGGCTGACCCGAGCAACCGGGCGCGCCCGTTTCGCCCGCGAATCGGGCGAATTCGTGCGGCCTAGAACCGCGTGATCTGTTGCAGCGCGCGGAAGCGGGCGTCGATCGTCTTGCGACCGGCCGCGCTCAGCCGATTGACGCTAAAGCTCTCCACCGTCAGACTGGAAACGGCCGTCGCGTAAGCGATCGCCTTCTTGATCGCGGCAAAATCCGTGCGCTTGACCGACGCCAGGTAGCCGATGAGGGCGCCGGCGTAGCTGTCGCCCGCCCCGGTGGGATCGATGAACCGGGTCACGGGATAGGCCGGAATGGCAAAATAGCCGTCCGGATGGAAGAGCAGCGACCCATGTCCGCCCTTTTTCACGATCACCGCCTTCGGACCCATCCTGCGCAGGAGACGCCCGGCGATCACCGGTTCGCGTTCGCCGGTCAGCAGCCGGGATTCGTCCTCGTTGATCACGAGCAGGTCGACCCGCTTGAGCAGCCGCAAAAGGTCCGCTTGGGCGGTGTTGATCCAAAGATCAAACGTATCGGCGAGGATGAACGGCCGGCGCCCCCCGCGGAATTGATCGATGACGTGATGCTGCAGCGCCGGCTGGATGGCGCCGAGCATGACGAAGCCCGAGTCGCGATACGCCTCCGGCAACGTGGGTGAAAACCGCTCAAAGACGTTCAGCTTGATTTCCAGCGTATCCCGGCCCGCGAAATTCTCATGGTAACGCCCCGACCAGTAGAAGGTCTCGCCCTGGGCGTCGACCTGCAGACCCGCGAGGTCGATGCCATGCCGGCGCAGCCGACCCAGGAAGCGGGCCGGAAAGTCCCCGCCCACGATCCCCACGAGCCGGGTCGGCGCAAAATAGCTGGCGGCGATCGAGGCGTAACTGGCCGCCCCGCCCAAGATCCGATCGCTCGCGGCAAACGGCGTCGCGACTCGGTCGATGGCGACCGAGCCCACGATCAAT